>DAOUYY010000235.1 GCA_030665885.1 Fidelibacterota bacterium | reverse complement strand
TCATTGGTAATGCACTTTTAAGCGGAATGACAAATCTATCCACAAAAATCGGTCCCATGGGAGACCAAATTAACGGTTTAGAGGTTATAACTGCTGATGGTGAAATTGCCAGAATTGGATTTGTTGTTCACGAAGGAATGGATGAGAAATTAGAGTATGAGGAATATGTAGTGTCTTTATTACAAGGGTGTTGAAGAGAAAATCCGGTTCCTTCCTATCCAACTGATATAATGTTGCACCCACCTTTTCCATTCGCATGCGTTCTTTCTCTATAATCCCAAAAGAGTAATCTTGAATCTGATACGGGTTCTTTTTATTTAAATTATATTTCATCCACTTATTGCCATTCGTCCAGATCCCTTTAAAAAAATCATTATAGGATTCTTCACCAATTTCATTCAATAAATACTTTGTAATATCACCTGATACTTCCCTTCTATGCAGATCCCACTTAAGAAAGAAATTCCTAAAGAGAAAATAGCCAAAAGGGGTTTTTATACTATTATGTTTTGTGAAAAACGATTTCACTTCATATTTCATACGATTCAAGTGATTTCTAATGTCGTCCGGGAAAAGGTGGAATGCCGGAGATGTAAGAGCTCTACTTTTACTTAGATACTTTCTCGGTATTTTAAGTTCACTAAGCTTCAAAGAAAATGATTTATCTATACCACTGAAATTCAGTTGAATGAATGCACCAAAATCCGCAAGTCTTATAAAATTTTCTAATGCATGGTCAAAGTCAGGTAACGTTGTAATAGATGGCAGAGTAATATCATCAAAAAGATCTGGAAATAGAACTGTCTGATTAGGGTTGTAAGTTCTGTCCATTAAACTTTTTCCTTATATTTAAAATGCATTTGCCGCAAGGCTCCAAGATATCCCTCTGGATTGGGAACTTTGCTGACTAATACATACTTCACATTTTATTCTGATCTTTTCATATCCTATCTAAATTATAAAGCCATTCTCAATAACGACATTCTTTGGAATAACAATAATTCCATCTCTTATAGAGTACCTTTTGGTTTCTATTTCTTTTACACCCTTTTTGTTCACAATTTGAACACCATTCCCAATTCTTGCATTCTTGTCAATTATGGCATTCTTTACTACACAATTATTGCCAATACCAATTGGGATTAACCCTTCCGGTGGAATTGATTCATAATAATCTGCACCCATAATTACACAGTTCTCTATATTAGCATAACAACCAATTATAGTACGTATTCCAATAATGGCATTACTAATAACACTTTTCCTTACATAGCAACCTTCTCCCAAAAGAGCACGGTTTATTTGACAATCTTCCATGCGGGAACCGGGTAAGAAGCGTGGACGGGTGTAAACAGGGGCATCTTCATCATAGAAAGTAAATGGCGGATTGATTGAAGCCAGTTCAAGATTAGCCTCGAAAAATGCTTCTATCGTTCCGATATCCTTCCAATAACCTTCAAACCGGTGTGCATAAACTTTATATGATTCAATAGCAGAGGGAATAATATGTTTCCCAAAATCATCACTCGGGTCTTCTTCTAAAACTTTAAATAGAAATTCAGTTGCGAACATATAAATTCCCATAGAAGCAAGAAATGGCTTTTTATCCGGAAGCCCCGGCGACATAACTGATGCCAACACATCATTATCAGGCTTTTCAATAAATCTGAGTATACGACCCTTCCTGTCTGTCTGAAGAATGCCAAAACTCGACGCTTCTTCACGCGATACCGGTTTTACAGAAATCGTAATATCAGCCTTCTTTTCAATATGCGTTTTTAAGAATTCTCTATAGTCCATTCTGTAGAGGTGGTCTCCAGAAAGTACAAGAGTATAATCAGCATCTACATCAGTTATGAAAGAGATGTTCTGTCGAACAGCATCAGCTGTCCCTTGATACCAGTTCATATTCTCAGATGTTTGCTGTGCTGCCAAAATCTCCACAAATCCACGAGAAAGCCGACCAAATCTATAAGTATCATAAATGTGTCTGTGTAGTGAATGTGTATTAAATTGTGTCAATATAAATATCTTTTTGATATCGCTATTCAGGCAGTTGCTAATGGCAATATCTATTATTCTGAACTTACCAGCTATAGGAACGGCAGGCTTTGCCCGATACTTTGTTAGAGGATATAGACGAGCACCCTTACCTCCACCGAGAACTACAGCTAAAATTCCATTCGACTTCACAGCGGCATCAAAATTTTAAAATGTGATATTGTCAATATAAATCCCAGCGCAAATCCTGCAATAACCTGCATGGGAGTATGTGCTTTTAAACTCACACGTGAATAAACTATTAAAGGTAGCGCTAATAAGAGTAAATAAAAATTGGAAGAAAGAGCATACCCTAGTGCAGCTGTAGGTCCTCCCACTGCCATGCCATGAATACTAATCTTCCAGTAGTGAGTAATCAATGTAGCAACAGTTGTATTAAAAGCATACGCCCACATAAGTACCAGAGCAGGCTTTGGCGCTTTAAGCATCCAAAATATAAACAAGGCTATTAAATATGAAATTATACTTGAGATGAAAGGGCTCTTGCGCATCTCTCTCTCAGGAACATCTAAACCTGATGTTTTCCCTTGCTTCTTCATTAAAGACACGTGAATTATAGGCGCCAATAGCGTAGCAGCAATTGAAATAATAAAATATTCCCACATCTTTGAGGTCTTATACAGGTTGGAAAAAAATATAATCCCAAAAGTCAGAGGTGCAATTATAAGTGGATGAAAAACCACCGAAATAACTTGCGGGACTAAAACAGCAACATTAGATCGTGAAAAATTTGTCATTTACTTACCTTATTGACAAAATAATGTGATTTTTAATAACGAATATCATCTCTTTAGAATAATACACTCTTTTGATATGATTTTCAACTATTAAATGAGTCTAGATATTGTACTTTACAGATTCTTTGATGAAATATCATGTAAAAGTAGTAAGTCGCAAATATTGGAAAAAAAGTAAATATAATTATAAATTTTTCTCTAGAACAATATTTAACCTCGAGAAGATTTAGTAGCGCCACGGGGAATTGAACCCCGGTTACAGGAATGAAAATCCTGTGTCCTAACCACTAGACGATAGCGCCATATTAGAAATCCGGGTGAGTGACGGGATTTGAACCCGCGGCCAACAGGGCCACAACCTGTCGCTCTACCAACTGAGCTACACCCACCATCTATCACTCAAAAGCATTAAATAGAGGACTGCAAATTTCAACACAAGCTCATTCTACAAAAAGCCAAATAATTTAGATATTGTAAGTAATGAAAGTCAAACGTTTAACCCCCAAAAAATTTGCTTAAAAAATTATATCATAGACCTTTCTTCGACAGTTGTAGGTAAAAAAATAATGCCATAATTCTAATGTTATCAGGAAGTAACGATATATTATTGTAGACATCGCGTGTGACTACCAAATCAGGCATCATAAATGTTTAAAATTGTTGAAGGTTCTTTGATTTTTAGGGATGAGAAAATTGATTTTTGTTCTTTTGTTAGATCGGTCATTTGGCAAATGGTTTTAT
>DAOUYY010000183.1 GCA_030665885.1 Fidelibacterota bacterium | reverse complement strand
TGCAAGAAGACCTCCCAACATCTCTTTGTTTATAAAACCAAAAATAGGAGGAATAGCAATTGCCAGGGCACCAGGCAATATCATTTTCCTGATGGCTGCCGAAGCGGATATATCAACGCATTTACGGTAATCAGCTTTAACTTTGCCTTCCATAAGACCAGTAATTTCCCTGAATTGTCTTCTTACCTCTTTGATCATTTCAAACGCTGTTTCCCCTACAGCACGCATCAAAATACCACTGAAGATATATGGCAACATTCCACCAATAAAAATTCCTGCCATAACAAACGGGTCGGTTAAATCAATAGATTTTATTCCTGCAGAAATCTGAAAAGCAGCAAAGAGCGCAAGTGCAGTTAGAGCAGCAGAACCAATAGCAAAACCTTTCCCTATTGCAGCAGTAGTATTTCCAACTGCATCAAGTTTATCAGTTCGCTCTCTAACATCTTCACCCAATTTAGCCATTTCAGCAATTCCACCTGCATTATCGGCAACGGGTCCATAAGCATCAATAGCCAATTGGATTCCAGTTGTAGATAACATACCAAGTGCTGCAATTGCAATTCCATAAAGACCTGCAACCGAATACGCTACCATAATAGCACCGGCAATAAATATTACTGGCAACATTGTAGAAAACATGCCCAGACTCAAACCCGCAATAACATTAGTAGCAGGACCAGTTTGTGACTGCCGGGCAATCCATTGTACCGGTTTTCTCGATTCGGAAGTGTAGTACTCGGTAATAACACCTATTATAATCCCGACAATCAAGCCTGAAAAAATTGAAATGAAAATATCAAAAGCACCGATAAATTGAGTTACTCCCGTCATATTGTTGACAAATAAAGTTGTTTCAGAAATAAATAAAGTTGTTATAGGATAAGTAAGCGCAATCATTAGAATATCGGCAGTAAAAGTACCTCTATTTAGAGCAGCTTGAGGATCCGCACCTTCACGTGTCTTTACAAGAAAAGATCCAATTAATGAACAAATTACTCCTAAACCGGCAAGAATCAATGGCAAAATAACGAGATTTAAACTATAAGCAGCACCAATAACCATAGCTCCAATCATAGACCCAATATAACTTTCGAAAAGGTCAGCACCCATACCAGCGACATCGCCAACATTATCGCCAACATTATCAGCAATAACAGCCGGGTTTCTGGGATCATCTTCCGGGATACCGGCTTCGACTTTCCCCACAAGGTCTGCTCCAATATCCGCCGCTTTAGTATAAATACCACCACCCATGCGTGCAAAAAGGGCAACTGAACTTGCTCCAAGACTGAAACCACTGAGAATCGGCAAAACCAGATCATTAAGATTCTTTTCTCCTACTCCAAAAACTCTTCCATAAATAGTAAACAGCACGCTAAGTCCGATTATACCTAACCCTACTACACTCATTCCCATAACTGATCCACTGGAAAATGCAATATTTAGTGCTTTATTAAGGCTCTTCCTTGCTGCTTGTGTAGTTCGTACATTTGCCTTTGTTGATATACGCATGCCAATATATCCTGCTAATCCCGAACAAATAGCCCCAACGATAAAGGATACTGCAACCAGGCGATTCCAACTCCTGTTTCCAATAGTTAAAAGGACGGCAACAGCAACTACAAATATCAGGAGAACTTTATATTCTCTTGAAAGAAAAGCCATTGCACCCTCTCTAATATGGTCGGATATGGTCTGCATTTCTTTATTACCAGAATTCTGCTTAGAAATCCAGATGGCTTTTATTAAAGCAAAAACCAATGCAATAACGCCCGCTGAAATCGAGATAAAAATCCAATTTAACGAAATGGTTCCGCTCATTTGATTTCTCCCTGACCTTGTTTTGCAGATAGATTTATGCGATTGTATTTATTCATAACGGATGAGATGTCGTTATTTACAAAATCAATTATACTTGATATGCTTATATCAATGACCTCATTTAAAGTGGGCAGTTCACTCTTTTGAAAATCCGATAGAACAAAAACTTCTGACGGAACATCTTTTTCCTGAGGACCAATTCCAAGCCTTAGTCTCGGAAACTTGGTAGTTTCAAGATAATTTATAATAGACCTTATCCCTTTATGACCACCATCAGAACCTTTTTTCCTCAAACGAATTCTACCTAATGGTAAATCGACATCATCATAAATGACTAGTAGGTTTAATGGGGAACAATCAAAGAAGTTTAAGATTTGTTTAGCAGCTACTCCGCTGTTGTTCATAAAACATAACGGCTTACAAAAATATACTTCATAATCCAGATTCTCTGGAGAATCTGAAGCATTCTGCGAATAGGCATAAACAAAAGAATCTTTTGCAGAGGTGAAATTCATACCCCATCTTCCAGCAATTCTATCAAGAACCATAAATCCGAAATTATGGCGATTATTAGAATACTGTTTTCCTGGATTACCGAGACCCAAAATTACCTTAATTTTTTTAACTTTTCTACAATTTCCAATCTTCTTATTCTTAGAAAAAAGCACTTATACTTACTTTTTTCCTTTCTCAGATTCTTCTTTTGACTCTTCCTCTGCTACCTCTTCCTCTTCGATCTCTTCTTCGACTACCTCTTCAACTGCTGCTCCAGTAGGTTTAACAACAGAAACAATAGAGGTTGATGGAGGAGTCAGTATTTCAACATCCTTTTCTAGCTTTACATCACTTACAGAAATAGAATCTCCCAGGTCCAGATCAGTTACATCAAGAGCTAAAGCTTCCGGAATCTCAGAAACCCGGCATTTGACCTCTAATTCCCAGAGATGTTGCGTAAGGACACCATCAGCAGTTTTAACTCCAACGGATTCACCAACGAAATTAATAGGAATATTAATATGAATAACCTCCTGGAGGTTAACACCCATAAAGTCAACATGGATAGCCTGATCAGTAATTGGATTAAACTGCACATCTTTGACAACGCACTTATGACTATTCTCTCCAATTGTCAAATCAAAAAGACGCTGGCGAGATTGAATTGCAGCTCGAAATTCTTTTAAATCTATACTAATTGGCAATGACTTTTGTTTGTGAAAATAATAGATTGCTGGTATTCTTCCCTCGCGGCGAAGTTTTTTCGTTTCACCTTTTGCAAAATTTGTTCGAGGTTCGGAAATTATCTTATACTCAGCCATTTTTAGACTCCTTTATAATTAAAATTCAAATAATGAACTAATTGACTCTTCCTTGTGTATTCGAGTTATAGCTTCTGCAAGAATAGGTGCTGCAGAAATTATCTCTAATTTCGGGAATTTTCTTTCAGGTTTAATTGAGATACTATTAGATACAATTACTTTATCAATAGGCGATTCCATTATGCGTGAAATACATTGACCTGAAAATAGCCCGTGGGTAGCCAGCACAATAATAGATTCACAACCTCCTTTTTCCAGGAGTTCTGAAGCCTGTATTACAGTTCCACCAGTATCGATAATATCATCAATTACTAGAGCATTCTTTATTCTGGTTTTACCGATTATGTTCATCACTTCAGCTTCATTTGGACCGGGGCGACGTTTATCAATTATAGTTAGTGAAACACCCAGTATTTTTGCATAAGATCGAGCTAATTTTATTCCTCCAACATCCGGAGCAACAACCGTATATTCCCTGTTGGTAGTTATTTCTTTTAAATAATCCAGAAATATTGATTTTGCATATAAATGATCAAATGGGATATTTACAAACCCTTGAATCTGAGTTGAATGAAGGTCCATCGCAACAATTCGGTCGGCTCCAGCACTTACAATAGTATCCATAAACAGGCGGGCTGAAATAGGAACTCTTGGTTGATCTTTTCGGTCCTGACGAGCATAACCATAATAAGGAATAACTGCGGTAATTCTTCGAGCAGATGCTCTTTTAGCAGCATCAATAATTAAAAGAAGTTCCAAAATATTTTCTGAAGGAGGATTGGTCGATTGAACAATAAACATATCAACCCCACGGACGTTTTCCTCAAAACGTACCCATATCTCGCCGTCACTGAAATTCTTCAAAGAAATTTTACCTAAAGACGTCCCCAACCTCTCGGTAACTTCACGTGATAACTCTGGATTTGATCTTCCAGAAAAAACTCTTGCTTTAAAATTCATTTTGATATTCTCTCATAGTAACTATTTAGATATATTGCCACAAAGACACAAAAATTATAAAATAATTCTTTTTATACCATCTTTTATGAGGGGTACATTAAAGTTTATTAAAAAGCCAAGACGTTTATTAGTTAATTTCAGATGGCTTAAAATTTGTGCTTCCCAAACAGGATTAATCTCATTAACAGCTTTAATTTCACAAATCACAAGCTTTCCCACTAAAACATCCAAGCGCAATCCTTCATCAAAGACTATCCCATCATATACTATTGGAATATCAACTTGTCTTTGATATTTCAAACCTCGTTTAGACAATTCATGACAAAAACATATTTCACCCCGTTGGATACAATTTAAGATTAATTTAAACATCTTTTCAAAAATAGTTATAACTCCATTGGAAAAATACATCTCGTAAAAAACAACTATCCAACGGGGTGAATATACTTTCTCAAGTAAACCAGGGTCTAATTTCTTATGCACAGTGAAAGCAGCATCCACTATCTTTTTTTCAATAGATTCTTCCCCGCCTGCCAACGACGAAGGAGGGCGGGCAGGTATTTCTGACAATGGTTTAAAATTCATCTTTATTCTTTGTAACTTAGTGCCTTGGTGGCTGAATATCTTTATTAAAAAGACAGCGCTCGGGGACCAGGATTCGAACCTGGATAGACGGCTCCAAAGGCCGTAGTCCTGCCATTGGACGATCCCCGAATATTGTTTTACTCTATATCAGAAGATTGGAAGAGTGATGTAAGTAGTAAAAGAATTGAAGCGTTTTTGGGCTTTCTGCGCTTCCTCTTTGTTCTTAAAGACTCCAAACACAGTCGAGCCGCTGCCCGACAAGCCGGAATATTGAGCTCCTGAGTCAATAAGTTCATTCTTCACTCTACCGACTTCCGGATATGCTGGAAAAACAACAGTCTCAAATTGATTTTCAAACAACTCCCAAAAAACCCTTTTCTCATCAAAAAGGACACGAAATTTAAAATTTTCTTTCTTCATTGTCAAGTCTAACTCTCTATATGCCCATGATGTTGAAATATGAATCTTTGGACATATTAGAAGTAGATTAAATTGTTCAGGTAGACGAATGGGGTCTAACATCTCTCCAATCCCGCCCGCAATCTGTGTTTTTCCTCTTATAAAGAACGGTGCGTCAGCACTTATTTTCTTTGCGATATTAATAAGCTCGTCTTCGG
>DAOUYY010000062.1 GCA_030665885.1 Fidelibacterota bacterium | reverse complement strand
TCTTCTGTTATTATCTTCTTATATTTTCTAACATAAGTTCTTGGACCACTAATAATCACACTATCAGGATATAACTGGGGATCATCAACTACAATGTAACCTGGAGCCACTTCAATATTCAATTGCGAAATGACTGGTACTTTAACTTCGCTAAATCTATCAAGCTCAACATGTACAGTATCAGGCCAAACAATCTGATTGAACTCAACGTCTGCATTACGGGGAATAATAATCTTTTCTGGATTGTCGGAAAAATATTCATTTAATTGAAAATCATAAAACCATCTAATACTCTGGAGATCAAGAACAAATTTAAAGGATGATTTTGCTGACATTGACAGAAAAAAAAGGTCTAAACCTTTCCCGGAAAAACTAGCTCGAATTCTTTTAGGAATCTTTTCCTTAAGTGTCTTTCCCTGTACAATATTCCGAACATCAAGAAAAACATCAAAAGTATAAGTATATTTTTTACCTAAAACTGTGAAAAACCAAATGAGTAAGGCAAATATAAAAATTCCAACTTTTATTTTGGTATTAGTAAAAAACCAACCTTTTAGAATTTTACCTGATTCTGATAGTAAATCCTTTTTATGTACCTTCTTTTTTATACTTCGTTTATTTGTTTTCATCATATACTTGAAAATAATAAAAGGGCTTGTTTATTCCAAGCCCCTATGCTTAAACAAATTTGACTCTCTGAATTCAACTTACTATTTTCCCTCAGTACTAGATTCTTTCTTTGCACTAGGTTTTTCCTTCTTTATAGAACTATCACTTTTAGACTTAGATACTTTCGTTGTACGCTTTTGGGTTGTTTTTTTCTCGGTCTTTTTAGTTACAGGCCTCTTAGGTTTGGTCGCTTTTTTCTCTTTTTTAGGTTTTCCTTTAGATATTTTTACATCTTCTTTTTGGGATTTTTTGGGCTTTGTTTCCCTTTTTGTAGTTCTTTTAACTACCTTCTCTACAGCCGGTTTGGATTTACTTTCGATCTCTTTTTCTTCTTTTGCCTTTTTGATTGTAGTTTTTTTCTTCGGTTTGGCTGCTTTCTCTTCCTTTTCAGATAATTTCATTTCTTCTTTTTCGACTTTTTCCGGTTTCAATTTCTTCTTCGCAATTTTCTTAACTTCAGGTTCTTTTTTTGCTTTTTCTGATTTAGAAATCTTTTTTATAACTGCTTCAGGAATCTCTAATTTATCTGTAGCTTTTTTCTGTTTCATCATATATGCTTCGGCATCTGACTTGGGCTTTTTGGGAATTGCCTGTTCTTGAGATAAGACTAACCTCTTTTCATTTTTACTAACCTCAAGGACTTTTAATTGCATTTTTTCGCCGATTTTAATCTTTTCGGCAACATTTTTCCTATCTTGCCTGGGGATCTGGCTCAGCGGGACGATCCCTTCCAAACCATATTCCAACTTTACAACAATAATTTTATCAGTGATTTTAAGTACTTCACCTTCAACTATAGCACCTTCTGTATAAGTCTCCTCGATAAGCGGCCATGGGTCCTCCACCACCTGCTTTATACCAAGAGCGATTTTTCTATTTTCTCTCGAAATTTCCAGAACCTTTATTTCAGTTTCATCCCCTCTCCGCAAAACTTCTCTCGGATGATGTAATTTTCTCGTCCACGAAAGGTCAGAAATATGAACAAAACCGTCAATTCCCCCTTGAAGTTCAACAAAAGCACCATAGGGAGTTAGATTTCTTACAATTCCTTTATGAAATGAACCAACTTTGTATGTCTGCTCAATGGATTCCCATGGATCTGGCTCAAGTTGTTTATATCCTAGAGATATTTTTCTTTCTTCACTATCAATACTGAGAACTTTCGCTTCGACTACTTCTTTAAGAGAAAATATTTCAGAAGGATGTTTTATATGTTTTATCCAAGATATCTCAGATATATGAATTAATCCTTCTACTCCTCTTTCAAGCTCTACAAAAACCCCATAATTAGTAATATTAACAACTTTACCTTTAATTATCGAATCAACAGGATATTTTTGCTCAACACCTTCCCAGGGATGAGGTGTCAGCTGTTTAAGTCCCAGTGATACTCTCTGTCTTTCGGAATCATAATCAATGACCTTGACTGTTAGTTCCTCATCCATACTTACAATCTCCTTTGGATGATTTACTCTACCCCAGGATAGATCTGTTATATGGAGTAAGCCGTCAAGACCGCCTAAATCTATAAAAACTCCAAAATCGGTTATATTTTTTACTCTACCTTTGAGAATATCTCCAACTTTAATTTTTGAGAGGAGGTCCTGACGCTTTTCTTTCATATCTTCTTCAAGAATCATTTTACGACTTAAGACGATGTTCTTTCTAAGTTCATTTAATTTGACAACGCGAAAATCATAAGCCTTGCCAACATAGGAATCAAAATCGATAACAGGTCGTATATCTATTTGAGAACCAGGAAGAAATGCATCAATACCCATAATGTCTACAACCATACCACCTTTAATACGACTTACAATTCTGCCCTCAATCGTTTCTTTGTTATTATGTATTTCTCTAACCCGTTCCCAAATCCTCATGAAATCCGCTTTCCTTTTGGAAAGAATCATCTGTCCATTTTCATCTTCAAGAACATCAACGAAAACTTCTATCTGTTCACCTATTTTCGGAATTTCACCTTGATCAAATTCATCTTTGGCAACAACGCCTTCCGACTTGAAACCAACATCCATTAAAATTTCATCTTCATGGATAGCAACTACTTTCCCAATAACTCGCTGCTCTTGAGATACATCCTTTAAAGAACTTTCATAAATTTTAACTTGATCATTATAGGATTTTTCTTTTTGCTCTTCAAGGTCATCCAAACTAACAACCCGGATTTCTTCCGAATATGGACCACTTGTTATAACTTCTTTTGAAAATATTTTTTCAGTGACATCAACATTAGATTTTTTTTCAGACAATTTCTCTTCAGAAACTTCCACTGTAGACTCGTCTATTGCGGAGGCTTCCACTTTTTCTGGCGATGCTCCCATTTCGTCAGAAGTTTCGGCTTTAGGAGTATCTGCTTTTTCTGTCGTTGCTTCCGACGTATCGGAAGGTTTAGGGTTTAACTGTTTTTCTTCATCAACCATTAAAATAATTCCTTACTTGGGTTTAGTGTTAAATATTTCTATTATACTAACATTATCTATGATAAGACTTTTTTCACTCTATTTACGATCATCTCAACTTGTTCTTTAAAACTTAGATTTGTTGTATCAATAATTATTGCATTATATGCTTTCTTTAGTGGAGAATATCTACGTGAGGAGTCTATTTTATCACGTATTTTTATTTCTTTTTTTATCTCCTCCAAGGTTAATTCTTGACCGATTTTCTTATAATCGCTAATCCTGCGCTTAGCCCTTACATCAATATCAGCGTCAAGGTAAAACTTAAAATCTGCCGATGGAAATACATTAGTTCCAATGTCCCGTCCTTCCATTACGATATTATCACGCTTCGCCATCTCACGTTGACACTTAACCATAACATCTCTCACTCCTGGAATAGCACTTACAGAACTAACAAGATCAGCAACTTCCGATGATCTAATTTCATCACTAACATCTTCACTATTTAAGAAAGTATGGAGATATTTATTTATCCATCGAAATTGAATATTTGATTTTTTAGCAATGAGCGTAACTTGATTCTCATTAGAAACATCTACATTGCTTCTAATTACTTCAAGGGTAACTGCTCTATACATCGCACCTGTATCAATATAAACAAATCCCAGCTGGAAAGCTACCTCTTTTGCTGTGCTGCTTTTTCCAGCACCAGCTGGACCATCAATTGCAACTATAATACCCATAATCAACCTTTCAAAAAGCCAACAAATTTAATCCTATATTATATAAAAACAAATCTTTTCCATTACTTTAAAAATTGCAAATTTCCTTTAATTTTATCATTTCACTTGAACTCAAATAGCGCCATTTCCCTCTTTCAAGTACGCCATAACTAATACCAGCATAACTGATTCTATCAAGAACTTTCACTTTATATCCAAGAATTTTAAATACTCTCCTGATCTCACGATACATTCCCTCGGTCAATTCCAATAATAGAATGGATTGTGTCTTTCGATGTAAGATCTTTAATACCTTTATGTGAGCAATCTTTCCATCACCAAGTTCGACCCCCTTTTCAATAATACCCCTTACATTAAAAGAAACTTTTTCTTCAATAGTGACAACATAAGTTCTTACTATTTGATATTTTGGATGTGTTAACCTGTATAAAAGTTCTCCATCATTAGTAAAAAGCAATACTCCGGTAGTATTCATATCAAGCCTACCAATAGGTTTAACAAATGGAACTCTTTTTAATAATTGTCCAACATGTTTCCTTCCACGAGGATCGTGCAGTGTCGTAAGAGTGCCGGCAGGTTTGTTCATTAGGATATATACCGGTTTTTTAGGGTTTATAATTTCTCCATCAAGACGAACTTCATCACCTTTTTTAACAACAGTAAATAACTCAGTTACAGTAGATTGATCAACTGTAACTCTTCCATCAAGGATAAATTGCTCACACCGCCTACGCGAGCCTATACCACACAAGGAAATGTACCTGTTAAGGCGAATTCCCTTCGAATGGGGCTTCTCCATTTTTTGCATCAAAGATTTCTTCTATCTCGCTTATTTTAGGGAGGTCTCTAATGGAATGCAATCCAAAATATTCCAAGAAATACGATGTAGTCCCGTATGTTAATGGTCTTCCAGGGCCATCAAGTCGTCCCTTCATTTCAATAAGATTTTTTTCTAAGAGTGTTTTTAAAGTACCTATCGAATCTACACCTCTAATAGCATCAACATCGCTATGCGTTACAGGTTGTTTGTATGCAACTATTGAAAGAGTCTCAAGGGCAGATGTTGAAAGTTTCACTTTTCCTTTATTCTGATAGAGTCGCCGTATCCACGGGTCATACTCTCTCCGGGTCATTAATCTATATCCTTCCGATACTTCCTGAACCCATATTGACACTTTTTCCCTTTCATAATAATCATTTAATTCCTTCACAATTTCTTCCAGAGAGACATCTTCCTGAAGACAAATATCCACCTGGTTTTCGGTAAGTGGTTCTCGAGCACTAAATAAAAGCGATTCTATAATTCTATGCGTTTGAGGTAACATCTAAATATTCCGATTTTAACTTCGTAAGCCAAAAATCACCAAAAACAATTTTTTGAGAAACACGAAGTTTCTGGTTTTTAATCATTTCTAAAATAGCTAAAAAGGTGATAAGAACTTCAATTCTATTTTTTAGGCGCTGTGCAAGTTCGGAAAATCTGATTCTTTTCCTATTTAGGAACATCGAGTTAATAAACTGAATCTGCTGATTTATATTAATCTTATAAGTTTCAATCTCGTAATATGAGGGTTTTGGGAGATTTATAAGTAACTTCTTAAAAGCAATGCCCATGTCTAAAAGATTTACATCAGATAAAAAAATTTCAGGGTCCCATTCAACGGAATCTAAAAACGAATTTACTTGATGCAATTTTAATTGATCAGTTTCTAATTTTCTAAGAAAATTACTTACATCTTTGTACTTTTTGTATTCAAGTAACATCTCTACTAACTCTGTCCTTGGGTCTTCAACATCCACTGTCTCATCAACTTCTTTACGAGGAAGCAACATCCGGACTTTAATACGTATTAAAAGTGAAGCCATTAAAATAAATTCACCAGCAAGATGAAGGTTCATGCTTTTCATTAATTCAAGATATTCTAAATATTCATTGGTTATATGAGAAATTGGAATATCATATATATTTATTTCATCGCGCTTTATAAAAAAAAGCAACAGATCAAGCGGACCCTCGAACACATCCAATTTTACATTATAACTCAATTTTTATTGTCTATTTTCTATTTATTATTGTCTATTGTCTAAATCAATATGAACTTCAACTAACTTTTGGATATTACCATTTATAATTATTGATTGTCAATAATAAATCTCCTTTCCTATCTATTTCTTTGTGCTGTTTTTTTAGTTGAGATAAATATTGATGTTAGTTCACGTGATTCATTAAGAAGGGGAAAAACATATTCTTTATCAATCAATTTTTCATCAGTAATAAACTCCAACCAATTCCGATTTATCGGGACATCCGATTCTTCAATAACTATACTACTTTTTGCAATAAAAACAGATTTTGATTGTGCTAATAAAGTTGCTCGATAATTAGAACTCACGGATGTTGAGCATCGAATTAATTGCTTTCTTATATGATCACTCAATACATTTTTAGGCAGTGATAAGGCAAGTTTGACACATCTATGTGAGAAATCTTTCGTTCTCTGCTTTAATTCATTGGAATCCATATTTCTCTTAATCCCATTTATTGTCGATTTTCTACTTTCTATTCTCAATATGCTTGTCAGACAATAATCAATCCATCTACATTACATTACCTGTCTGCAATGTCGTTACGACAGGCAGGCGATGGACAAGTAGTCAATAATAAATAATAAATTCCTCATCCAAGTTGCATTGCCTTGTGAACTTCTGCCATAGTTTTTTTTGCAACAACATTAGCCCGCTTTTCACCATCTTCAAGTATATCAATTACCTTATTTCTATTTTTTTCAAAATATTTACGCTTCTCACGGAAAGGCTCAATCTTTTTCGATATAGCTTCCGAACATTTCATCTTGCAATCAACGCAGCCAAGTGCTCCACTTGTACATCCTGAGTAAATTTCTTCCGCTTCACTATGGTTGAACTTCTTTTGGTAAATATAAATAAGGCAAATATCCGGTTTGCCAGGATCACCTCGCCGAATTTTTTGAGGATCGGTAATGGCTTTCCTCACTTTTTTCTTAATCTCCTCTTCTGAATCAGAAAGTAAAATAGTGTTACCAAGTGATTTGCTCATTTTATTCCTGTCCAATCCGGGAAGTCGTGAAAAACTAGTCAGCTTCGTTCTGGGTATAGGAAATACTTCACCATATACTGAATTGAACTTTCTTGCAATTTCTCTGGTAATTTCTACATGAGGAGCCTGATCCTCGCCCACCGGAACCAAATTGCCCTTATACAAAAGAATATCAGCTGCTTGAAGAACAGGATATCCTAAATGACCATACACCATATTTACGATTTTTAAATCCTTAATCTGCTCTTTCAAAGTGGGATTTCTTTCAAGTCGTGCTGTTGTAATCAGCATAGAGAAAATAAGATGGAGTTCAGAGTGCTCCTTGATCTGGCTCTGGCGGAAAATAGGGCTTCTCTCAGGATCTATCCCAACTGAAAGCCAGTCAATAATCATCTCTATTGTATTGTCCAATATTTTGCTAGTATCAAGGTCTGTGGTAAGAGCATGATAATCAGCAATAAGATGGAAATTCTCGTATTGCTCTTGAAGAGCTACCCAACTTTCCAGAGCACCAACATAATTACCTAAATGCATTTCCCCGGTTGGTCTCATTCCGCTAAGAATTCTTTCCTTCGAATGTATATTTCCCATAACTTCCTTTTTTTAATCTAAAAATAAATAAGGACGCCACTCATCAATGGGGGATTCTGCAAATTTTTGTAAAGTATGTAGCCTGTGTGGTTTCTTTGGTTTACGATTTAAAGCCATTCCTGCTTCTTCTGGAGTCCTATTACCTTTACGATTATTGCAAGAATGGCAGGCTGTTACCAAATTTGTCCATATATCCTTACCTCCCAGTGCTTTGGGAATCACATGATCAATGGTCAAGGGGACTCCTTTAGCGCCACAATATTGACAAGTACAGTTATCTCTTTTAAATATGTTATCTTTTTTTAAAACAGCTTCCCATCGTTGAACGCAAACATACTTTTGTATTCTAATAATTGTTGGTATTGGGTAAGTTGTGTCCACAGTTCTTAGAACTTGATGATCAACGGTTTTTACCATAGTCGCCTTTTGTGCAAGAATTAAAATAATAGCTCTTTTAACATTGCAAATATGCAGCGGTTCATACGTCTGATTTAAAACCAAAACATTTCTATTAATCATGTTGGTACTGTCAGTCATGAAAATAAATTCCTAATTGATTTCACAATATTGTAGATCATTTTCTGGAATAATTCTCTCTCCTCTTCTCAAGGATTTCATTTGCCACTTCATAATCGTTGAAATGGATAGTTCTGTCTCTAAGGGTTTGCGTGTTCTCATGACCCTTACCAGCAATTAGAATTAGATCATTCGTCTTCGCAATGTCAATAGCGTGCTGGATTGCCTCATGTCGATCATGAATGACTTTATAATCGTTATTTACTCTATCTTTAAATGCCGTTACAATTTGATCCATTATTTCTTCGGGGTCTTCAGTCCTGGGATTATCATCAGTGATAATTGCGATATCACTAAGTTCTTTTACAATTGCACCCATTTTAGGACGTTTGGAAGGGTCACGGTCACCACCACAGCCAAATACTGTAATGATACGTTCTGGATTCATCGACCGAGCAGCGTTGAGCACTTTAAGAAGACCATCCGGTGTATGTGCATAATCCACAATAACAGTAAAATCCTGTCCTTGATTCACCGATTGAAATCTACCTGCAACAATGATTTCTCCTTCAAGTCCACTTTTGATCTTTTCTAAAGAGATCCCTTGTGTATGAGCGGCAGCAGCAGCACAAACCATGTTATAGAGATTGAACTTACCACGCAGTTTCGCCTGTACGTCAATCTCACCAACCGGCGTGATTAAAGTAAATACAGTTCCGTCACCACCAAGCTTAATATTTCTTGCTGTTACATCAGCAGAGTTCTTTATTCCGTATGTAATTTTTTTGGCGCGAGCTGCATCAATAAAATATTTTACAGAGGGATCATCTACGTTAATAATAACTGTTTTACTAGGTTCAAGATTGGCAAACCAGCGTAGTTTCGTACTTCGATAATTATTCATAGTTTTATGCCAGTCAAGGTGATCCTGAGTAAAATTCGTCCAAACACCCAATACGTATTTGAGGCCAGCGACGCGGTTAAAATCAATTCCATGCGATGATACTTCCATTACGCAATAGTCGCACTTTTGCTCATTCATATTAGTAAAGATTTCCTGGAGATCGGGAGGCTCAGGGGTAGTATCCTTGGACTTATAGATTTTGCCATTTATCTTATAATAAAGCGTTCCGATAAGACCTGTGCGGTAATTCTGCACCAGGATACTTTCAATTATATGCGCAGTGGTAGTCTTGCCATTAGTGCCAGTAATGCCAATCAGCTTGAATTTCTGCGATGGGTGCCCGCAAAATTCAGATGCAATAAGTGCGAGTGCGAGGCGAGAATTCGGTACAACGATTTTTACAACATCATTCGGTACAGGCATATCTCTTTGCAAAAGTACTGCAGAAGCTCCAGCCTTTATTGCATCATTAACAAAGGGGTGACCATCAGGAAGCTCAATCTTATCGAGCTGGGTATATATATTAATTGCTACGTAAAGAAAGCCTGGTTTGACACGAAGAGGGTCATAGACTACCCCTTTTATTTCAGGGTTTAGGTTATTTGTTACTTTTTTTTCTGTTACAACTGAAAGCAGCTTTTCGAGTTTCATAAATTATTAACATTCATTAAATAAAATCATTTCTTACAATTTAGGGATTTAAAACACCTTAGTTCCCCATTATTAAAAATCGAATGAATTTATATTTCAGGCTGTACTTTGACAAGGAAAAATAAACAAGTCATTGGCTAATTCAATTTCCTCTCTTCTTCATAATCAAATAATCATGAAAACTTGAGTGATAAGTTAATAAATATGTTGATAATATTACATAACAGATTTTCTTATATAAAGATACATATTTTCTAAAAATACCAATATTATTTTTAAGATAACAAAAACTTGATTATTGCTAAGTTAACTCGTAATTTCCTAACCGCTTTTTAGATAGCAAGGGGCTGTAGCTCAGTTGGGAGAGCGCTTGAATGGCATTCAAGAGGTCGTCGGTTCGATCCCGTCCAGCTCCACCATCTTACTAAATAACCTAATAAACATATATTTTAGAGAACGTCCCGGTAGCTATTGGGAAAGTCGTCGGTTTCCCGATTGATATCGGGATCCAGCTTAATAAAACACATCGTCAAAAATTCTATTATCTGGTTATTAGTTAATAACCCCTTAGAAGAACATTCTAAATATATCGATAAAGTCACCAGTTCCTTGATTCGTATCATTATTAAGCAATACAAATTAAAACTATAATGATCAACAACTTACAATTGATATTACATTTTCTTTCTTATCTAAATTTTTTTTAGAGTAGATATCTATATTGAAATAAATAGGTGGTTTATTACTTAATGGATTTCGTTTTTATTCCCATTTTTCTCAGTACAGCTTTATGCTCATTGACTTTCTTCCACATATAAGGATCGTCTTTTATTTTATTGTCCAATCTTACCAATTCATAATCAAGGGCATTAATAATTTTTTCCTTTTGCTTCTTAAGTTCTTTTTCATGTCTTTGAAGGCTATGGATCACATTCAAAATTGAAGGACGATCCGCATAATATTCATCATAAGTTTTATCACCCATATTTTTAGCGAAGGATTTTAGTCGCTTTTCAATGTAGCTGAGCTGATTATTTATTTTTGAAACGTTTTCAAGTGGCAGTCCCTCTTTAATAATGTTCATACTTATAACTCCGATATATTTCCCAATATTTCCGCATCTTGCAATATACATACTGTTAGCAAAATCCAGGGTTTTGGAAAACCTATATGTGCTGGCACAGAGCAAAAAATCAATGGAAGTTTTACTGTTAATTATCTTTGTCTCATCAATATTATTTATAGCGGCAAGTACAATAATGTAATCAGACTGCTTTTTTAATTCAGATAAATATTTATTCAGCGCATACAGAGGCTCGGTAATCTTAACGCCACTAACATTATATTTTGGTTTTGAAGTTATTCCAATAATCCCAAACTTTTTATTCCCTGACTTTATGATCTTATAAGGTTTAAATAAAAGCTGACTGCTTATACTATCAACAATATTCGCTGAAATAAAGTTAAACTTCGCTATTTTTTCGGCTTTTTTAACAAACTGTAAGCCCACTGCAAGATCATTGCCGCCAACATTGTAAACCTGATACCCTAAATCATTATATGAATCTATAAGAAAAAGAGCAGTTTCTTTTTTCCGTACCAACATATTTTCTGGCATTAATGAAGCACGAAAAAACAGATCACCCGCATCAAGGATAATACTATTTTTGTATTCCTCCTTGTTTCTTTGAAAAACAGTTGCTTTCCTGGCAAGACCGCCAAGACGGGCAGATTTTCACCCACACGGTTCAATTTCGCCACGGACAGTACCGGTATAAAAAATG
>DAOUYY010000076.1 GCA_030665885.1 Fidelibacterota bacterium | reverse complement strand
ACACTATTTCCCGTTGATTATCAGGGACATATGGGAGAAGGTTACCAAAAAGTGGCTGTGATATAAAAAGCCCCACAAATATAGGCGGGGCTTTTAAATTGTAGGGGTTAAATGATCAATTATTGAATCACGAGATACCTTTGTATATTATGATATTATTAACCTTGCCTTTTTACGTTAGGGGGACTTTAGCTCATCACGACTTGATCATAATGAGCATCATTTTGAACTTTTCCAGAGCTTTTAAAGCATGAGGCTTATTCGCCGGCATTATGACCATTTCGCCCCTTCCCAAGTCTATTGGATTACCTGAAATTGTAACTTCCGCTTTTCCGTCAAGGACGCAAACCATGGCATCAAATGGAGCTGTGTGTTCACTTAACCCTTGTCCTTGATCGAAAGCAAAGAGTGTCACCGATCCCGCCTTCTTCTCAATTAAAGTCTTGCTAACAACAGTCCCTTCCTGATGATCAACTAAATCAAGTAGGTTTTGTGCTTCAGTTTCTCGATTCACTTCCATCTCCTTTCAATTCTATTCCGTCTAAATGTGGGATATCAGTCTCCAAAAACGCTTGTAAATTTAATACCGACTGAAAACGTGGACAAGTTTTTAGTCGGGTGCATTGGCTTGTTAACACAGTCTCTATACCCTTGGCAAAACTCGGAGAGTTTCGTTCCAAGTCTTTTTACATTAATGATATTTCAAGCTATCATTTAACTTTGAACTCAACAAATAATGCCTTATGATCGGATGAATCTATATTTTCTAGAACATCTTGAGAACCGGTTATTATTTCGAGTTGTTCTTTGCGAAAAAAGATATGGTCCAGTGGATTTCCAAAAGCACTTTTTATTTTTTCACCCTCTGAAGCAAAGTTCACTGCCATCAAGCCAACTTTTTCTGCTGAAGAAAATAAATAGTCCAACCTACTTTGGTTCCATGTATTAAAATCACCTGACATAATTACTGGACCATTGTGTTGGGCTACGGTATTCGTTATACTTGACATTTGCTTTTTAAATTCACCTATACCAATACGAAAATTAATTCCATGAACATTGACAACTAATAATACATTTCTTGATGGGTTCAAAATATACTTTGTCGTCAATACTGTTTTTGGAGTACCAGCTATCGGCTCCAGGCCATTTGAGATCAAAGCATCTACAGCTATAGGTCTTGAGTGTGATGCGGTTAGCACACCAGAATAAGCGTCGTGCTCAGTTTCGAATATATTCGGTGAGAACTCCCACCCCATTTGTATGAAATTATTAAGCTCGTTCTTTAGTTCTTCACCTAACTGAACTTCCTGGAACAACACAATATCGGGTCTTTTTTGGATTGCTATATATGAAAAATCAGACCTCCATGTATCCTTACTCCCTTCTTTATGTACATTCCAGTTGAGTACCTTTATTGAAGAATCATCTATAAAACTTCTAGAGTATTTATTTCCACTAAGAAAAATTTCATGTCTTATTGGTACTAGACTACATGAAGTCATCAGAAACAACACAATAAGTATGATAATGATTTTATTTGTTGCTTTCATTTTTAAATCGCTAACTGCTGACCTAAACGTTGCGGTTTACCACATCTTCTTGAGGTGATTGTTAGGCGTTATCCTTCTTACTCCGCTTATGCTGTGCTATCATCCAGCCATATATTGCAACGTTTATCACGACGACGAAAGTACCGAGGACTATCTGAACTTCATGGGTGAGATTTGAGGGATACACTATTGGCAGGATGTAGTGCTCAATGAATCCGCCAGTATATCCAGTCTGACCGCTGGCTTGTCTGAGTTGCAGCTCCAAGGGAGTTAGCGGACACAACCACCCCTGGAACTCAATCAGCGCTCCCCAAACTGCAGCGGGAACATGTAAGAAAAGGACCCACCACCATCTCAAGACCAGGAATCCACCGATCATCACGAAGCCGATGAACCCGAGGTGGAGGACAACCATTAAATCTGCAGCTATCTGGAATAACATGCGAACCTTCCGTTCTTCTGATGTATCAGATCTGCAATCTTATGCCGATCGATTTGCGTTTCAATTGTTCCCGTGTCAATAAAAGATGTATAGAGCGTGCCTGCCTGCTAGCCGGGTAGACAAAACGACGGCTTTGTCCTTCGGTTGCTAAGTCTTACTACATTGTTCGTTAGCCGTTAGGGTTGTTTTCGCTTCAGCCAGAAATCAAATGATCGACCAGGTATGAAGATATCGAAACCAGTTGAGGGCTGGTCAAGCGGATTTTTGACGACATGCAGTTCGCCACCGGGGATGTATGCTACATCACCCTCGGCGAGTTCGTGTTCTCCGTCGTTGTCGGTAAAGATTGTAAGTTTACCTTTGAGCACAACAAGAACCCGTGCGTTGGGATGCTCGTGGCGAGGGGAAGCACGTCCCGGAGGCTTGATAAAGTGCTCAACAGAGATGTCATTCTCACTGCAGAGACTTGTGCGTCTCCAGTACTTTTCAGGTTCATAACTCTTAGCTTTGTTAAAATGAACAACTTTCATCGGTTTTTCTCCATTCCGGCGGCTAACAGATATTTATACGAGTCGCATAATTGCTTATAGACAGATTTTTTCCATAGTTTGATAATGAAATTTTGCTCGGCATTTGTTTTAGGTTCTTATTCATTGATTTCAATTTCAGCAAAGATACCATAATGATCGCTTGTGTGAACTCCATTTATAATTTCATTCATTACAACTTTGCTCGATTTTACGGATATTTTTTGAGAATTAAAAAGGGATAAAGGTCCCAGAAAAATATAGTCAATTCTCTTTGGTGTGACTCTGGAAAATATCTCCAATTTACCATACAAGTTTAAATCTTTCACAGAAGGAGTATCGATAAGATAATGTGCCTTTTGGTTTAGGTTAGTTTTCGGATCCCATGTAAAACCTGGTGAGTCAGGATTTGAAATTTGGAATACATCAACCATACCGAATTGCAAAAGATTTTTTATTTCCTGTGAACCAGACTCAGCATTGAAATCTCCCATTAAGATAAATGGATAATCCTTGGCTGTTTTTTGAAGAAATTCAAGGGTCTTTTCCGATTCTGACATTCGCCAATCAATTCCTTCTTTAATTTTTTTTAAAACGTTTTGATACTCCTCTTCACTCACTTCGCCCCTATCATACAAGTCATTTGCTTTCGTCAGGATGTAGGGAGAATTAGATAAGGAGGCATGCCAATGAGTAGCAAATAAAAAAATTGGTTTGTTCTGGTAGGCGATTTTGACTGCAATAACCTGTGTAGCATCAGCAAAATGAAAAGTAGCCCAATTACCAACATACCCACCTGATAATTGTTTACGCCCGACAAATTGAGGGTTTAAATATTTTTTAATAAGAATTGCATCTCCTTCGCGTAGATTCCATGGCAAGCCTATTGGACCTAACCTAATACCACCGACTCCAACATGATAAAATACATCATAGCCTATAGCTTCTGCGAGTCTTTTTGCATAGTATGGAAGTTTATTGGCTTCATGGATTCCGATGATGTCCGGATCTAATTGTTTGATTTGGGTAAGAAGTGCCTGGTACCTCTTTTCTCGAATAATATCGGTTTCATATTCACCCATTTTTATATAACCTTTATAATCGAGACCCGACCAGATATTAATATCAAGAATACGTAAAGAATTACTTATAGTCGAATTCTGTAAGTCATCGGATCTGAGATTAATGAAGAATACTAAAGTAAGAAAAAATAAGGTGAACTTTTTAGTTGTGTTCATATTTACCTCCAAAAGGTTGCTCTTTATATTTAACAATATCATTCAGCATTCTTAATTCTCAATTCAACATTGTCTTTCCCATCGCTCCAGCACCGTTAGTCACATCCCGATTTATTGGAACATGACTGCGGCTACTAATCTTTTACTTCTCCACCATGTAGTAGATTGCCGCTTCTAGGTGATATTATTAAATCTTCTAAAAGAGTGCAATGATTTATTAGTACCCCCTCATGAAACCCGTGCCCGGTTTCAGATGCTAAAATCATATAGTATATGCTGAACTTTGGATTGACGGAGGATGTTTCTGAAAGTAAAAATCACATTATCACCTCTAGGAAATAAGCGAGCAGGATTTTCAGCAACCTGTCATAATTGATTATCGGGCACTTACGGCGACTGGTGACCAAAAAGTAACCATGCGATTGATATTGTTGAAAAAACGTGTATTTAACTCTTCTGAGAGATATAAAAATCTCAGCAAAAATAGTCTCAGTAGTAATATTTTTGATTACTGTCTTTTTATTTTACTTTTGGGTGAATTCAAATTCCTGGTTTTACTTAATTGCCAGTATTTATTGCGTTTATCTACCCAATAATTCTAAAATACAGCGTAAAATTGATCATGGGGAAATAAAACGCTTCAGATTCAAAATAGATTCACAAGATTTACAAATAACACCATTAGGCTTTAAAATGGTGAAATATTATAATACCAACTTAAGTAAATTTTAGAAAAAGAGAGAATAATTGTTAAAACTGTTAAACAGTGAATTGCATTTGAATTTGAGAATTTTTTATTAAACGAAAGTTGCTACAATATCAACTTATTAATTGTTACAGTGGAGATGAGATTTTTGAAAACAATAATGAGTTTGAAATCAGTTCTCGTTGAAAATAAGTCCGTCAAAAACATTGAAATTTTACACATGAATGATTACTGATAGAATTATCCTAAAAAATCAAAATATTTGATATTTTGTAATATATCCCTAATTTGACAGTTGTTTTATGAATTAAAATGTGATATACATTTCCAGGTATTAAATTATCCTAAAAAAAATAGGAAAGGAGTTACTGGCTAATGAAGGTTTTAGTTTTAAACTGTGGCAGCTCTTCAATAAAGTTTCAGATGTTCGAGATGGATAAAGAAGATAATATCGCTAAAGGAATCGTTGAAAAAATTGGCTCGAGTAATGCCATTCTGACATTTAAACCGAAGGGGAGGGAAAAAATCGTTCGAACACGCGAAATTATGAATCATCAGGTAGCGCTTGATTTAGTTCTCAATACGTTAAGGAATTCTCAATATGGGATATTAAAATCAAAATCAGAAATAGATGCAATCGGACACCGCCTTGTTCACGGTGGAGAAGAATTTGCCCAATCCGTTTTTATCACGGATGAAGTTAAGGAAGGTCTACGAAGATGCATTCAATTCGCACCACTCCACAACCCTCATAATTTGAAAGGTGTTGAGGTTTGCGAAAAGATACTTCCGGGTATTCCACAGGTGGGTGTTTTCGATACGGCATTTCATCATAGTCTTCCACCGAAAGCATATATTTATGCTCTGCCAATGGCGCTTTATCGCAAGCTCCGCATCAGGCGTTACGGATTCCATGGAACTTCTCACAAATATGTTGTACATAAAGCCGCTGAGTACTTGAGTACGCCGATTGAAAAGCTGAAAATTATTAGTTGCCACCTCGGGAATGGTTGTAGCATTGCTGCTGTAGATGGTGGAAAATCAGTCGATACGAGTATGGGATTTACGCCACTGGAAGGGCTGGTTATGGGAACACGCTGCGGAGATATCGATCCAGCATTAGTGTCATACATTGCACAGAATGAGAATCTTTCTCTTGAAAAAATTGATAATTTGATGAATAAAAGCAGTGGCATGTTAGGGCTGACAGAAACGTCTAACGATTTACGTGAAATCGAGCTTGAAGCGAAAAAAGGGAGTAAGCAGCATGCACTCGCCTTGGATATTTTTTGCTACAGGATAAAAAAATATATCGGGGCTTATGCCGCAGTACTCGGTGACCTGGATGTCCTTATTTTTACGGCGGGAATTGGTGAAAAATCCTGGTATATCAGGGGAGAAGTTTTAAAAAACATGGAATATCTCGGAATTAAATTTGATCCTAAAAAGAATAATAAAAATGAATTTGATATTGGAGCCGGAAAGGTAAAGGTTCTTGTTATTCCCACCAATGAGGAGCTTGCCATTGCCCGTGATACGGTGACTGTTTTGAATTCTATTAAAAAAGAAACAGAGAAACCGGTTTCAGAGGAAATTGTCTCAGAAGAGATTTCACAACTTACCAGCGATGATAAAGCGGAGTTAATATCAATCTGGTTTAAGAATCCGTATATTTCACTTCTGGAACTTTCTCAGAAATTAAGCAGGAAATCCGGTAAGAAAGTCAGTATTCATGTCATAAAGCAGGGACTTAAGCTTCTTGGTCTGGATAAGGTTTCTGAAAAGAAAAAGATAGAGTTTACGAAAAGAACTTACTGATATAACATGGGAATTTTAAAAATGATTTTTTATAAAATTGATGAGTCATATCTTCACGTTAAGATCCTTCACCGGAAGTCATATATAACCTAATGGGGAAATTAGACTCATTCATAATAATTGAAAAATGGAGATAAAAAAATGCGAGAATTGAACAAAGAAGAGAGTGGCTGGGTAGTGGCGTTGACGTGGCTAAGTGCCTTAGAAGAGGTAGCACGTGATTTTCAGGGGACCCGTCCTCACGCTTTTTGCCAGCGTGCTTATGAACATGCTACACGGAATTTTCTACGAATCTTAGATAACGATTATCGAATCGTGGCAAAAAGAGTTAATTCGATAAAAGATGCTGTGAAAGAATATATTAAGATTGGCGTTAAAGGCGGACTATTTAAAGATTCCAGCCAATTTGAATTAGTAGAGGTGAACCCGAACCGTCTGGAATTGACCGTGCATAAATGTCCCTATCTTAAAAGTTGTGAGGCTCTGTTAAAAGAAGGCATTTCCCTAAAAGACCTGACATGCGCAAGAATAGGTTGTTTCAGGGCATCTGTTTTATATCTGGCTAATATAGATTGTAATTATGAAGTAACTGCATTTGCTGTTGAGGAGAAATGCCGCGGCGCTATCGAAAGAAAATGAAATATTTGTTGGAGTGAAATTTGAGTGATACAACGAAAATAAAAGATATAATATCAGAAGTTAAGACAAGCAAAGACTGGATACAAAGAAGGCGGTCGATAATCAGTCTTAGTTATGAAAAGGGGAAAGAGCTATATTCCGTATTCACGGATTGTTTGAATGACCCTATTGATGAAGTCAAACATGCCGCAATAATAGCGCTTGGAAGATTGGGAGATAAACGTGCTCTAGAAGAACTGCTCCGTCCAAAATTTCTTGCCTCACCTGATATGAATATCCGGTGGGCAACGGTATCAGCATTAGGAAAATTGGGAGATCACAGAATTATTGCTGATTTGATAAGACAGGTAGAAGACGAGGAATGGCTTGTACGGAATGAAGTATTGACAGTGCTAAAAGAAAAAATTGTAGAAATATCCGAGCAGAATGATGTTGCTCAGGCTCGAATTCTAATCCAATTACTCAATATCAATGATAGCGAAATTGTCAATATGGCAGTAGAGGGACTACGGAAAATGGATTCCGACGCTTGCCCGATTCTTATTGATGGGCTGCAAAGTGTATGGGAAAAGATAAGATACAACTCAGCACGTACACTTGGGTTTATTGGCGATCCGACTTGTATCCCGCATCTTATAAAAGCATTGAAAGAAACCAGTCCCGATGTTCGAATGCAATCCGCAATCGCTCTTGGGAAAATTGGTAATGCGTTAGCAATAAAACCCTTGATCTCCGCGGTCGGCGATTTAAATGAAAATGTTCGCAAGAGTATTATTAACGCGCTTGTTCTTTTTGGGAAACGGGCTGCAGAGCTACTCATAAGTGAATTATCTCTATCACAAAATAAAATAGTAAAATGTACGGCTATTACAGCTCTTGGTTCTATTGGAGATAAAAGAGCGATTCCCATTTTAATTAACCATCTCTCAAGTAGTTACTATATTGTTAGACGTAAAGCCATTCGAGCATTAATTCAGTTCGGAGAGGAAGTCGTACCTCACCTCTTGAATTTATTAAGTTTTAATAAATCGCGAATTACTATGCTTTTAAATGAAATAAAGAATTCAGATGACGTTCAAGGACGAATCCGTGCAATAAAGGGAATCGGTAGTCTTGAAGATAATAGGGCGTCACCATTGTTAAAATCACTTCTTAGCGATCCCAATCGTGAAATTAGTTTAGCTGCTCAAGATTCTCTTGTAAAGATTGGATGTGCAGCGTGGGGCAGGAGCGGTGCATTGACGGTTCTGGGAGAAATCGGAAATAGTGAGATAGTGCCGTCTGTTCTTAAAATGCTTGAAGATAATTCAAAAAATGTGCAGATCGAAGCCATTATTTGCCTTGATAAATTAAATGATAAAAGAGCTATTGAACCTTTAATCGAAATTACGAATAAAGGCAAAACGTACAGGATTCGAAGTACGGCACTGAGAGTTCTCAGGAAATTATCGGAAGGTACTGAAAAATTGTTTGAAGCTACGCTTTGCGCATTAAAAGACTCATCACCGGATGTACGTGTGCAGGCGATGCGCACTTTGGGTGATTTCAGAGAAGATCGAGTCATTGAACCGCTTCTGAAAAGTTTATCTGATTTTTCATGGAGTGTAAGATACAACGCTGAAAATGCGTTGTGTAATCAAGGTAGAAAAGTGGTAGATAAACTGATAAATATTTTTCAGGAAGGGTCGAATTTAGTAAAAAAACGAGCATTAAGCGCCCTTGTCCGGATCAATGATCCTCGTGCAATTGAGCCGATTGAGAATGCAAAATGTGAAGAAAACACTGAAATGTATATGCTAATTAAAGAAGCATTAAAACATCTTCGTGGCGAAACGGGGAAAAATAAGAAGAAGTTGGATTAGTTTTAAATTATTTGAATTTGAGAATATCACTTTTGATTTTCTATAGATTGAAGTTATATAATAAAAATGTGGAAAATCGAGTTATAAACAAATGTTGCGAAAAAGAGTTTACCATCTTCTTACCATACCATGTCCTAGAATGTCCCTATTTGTCCATATAGGCTACGTTTCTCCCAGAAATGTAGAAAATATAAATCCTTTGTAAGTCGTTGATTTACATGCGGTTTGGGATGTGTCTCGGGATCCGGCAGCTGCCGGAAACTGCCGACATCCGACAGGAACCGGACAGGCATAGATTTTCAGTCCCCTGTCAACCCCTGATTATCAGGCACTTATGGCGACAGGTTACCAAAAAGTTACCACATGAAAGGAAAAGCCCGATTTTAGTGATCGGGCTTTGTTATTTGAATACTTTCGAGAAGTGTATTACTATTTAACTAAAACCATTTTCCTGGTTGCTATAAAGTCATTTGTCTGTATTTGATATATATAAATACCTCCACTTACCTTTCTTCCGTATTTATTGGTACCGTCCCAAACAATTCGTTTATAACCCGATGATTGTTCCTGATCAATTAATGTCTTTACCTCATTCCCTAACAGGTCATATATACTGATTTTAACATTAGTTCGTATAGGTATCCCATAAGAAATCAATGTTGTTGGATTAAAAGGATTGGGATAGTTTTGTCTCAATACATAGCCGGTTGGGACAATACCTTTCTCTTTTTCGGTATTTACAGCGGTTCCTGTTTCACCTTTTATAACCAAACTGCTGAAATGAGCAACACTTGAGAATATTTTATTCTGCGTTAAATCAAGTGTAGTATAGGCTATTCCAGAAGTATCAAAAACCACACTATCATTTTCCATAGTAGCAAAATATAAACTCAGTGTTATGGGGTCAATTCCAAGGTTATTCAGCAATCCTCGTTTATAAACAAGACCTACAATTAATGGCGTTTTGAAATAATAAGGTTCAATGATAGTATCATTCACAATTACTTGAAAATCTACACCGCCAACAACTCCGTTAGATCCGAAATTCACACCTTCGGGTCCTACTTCAGCGAACCCTGGCAATGAAATATGAATTCGAATATCTTCTACCAAACTCCTAATTGGGAAATATACTCCACCACCATTTAAAATGTTCATCGGATGAGGAAGTCCGCTTATAGTCCATAGCTGACCTTCTGATAATGTTTTCATAACTGAAAATCCTTGCGGATTAGGGGATGATCGTGTAATTGTTATCGTATTTATTCCGGTTGTATCAACCGTAGAATCAGATACTACGACAAAACTTGTTCCTTCACGATCTCCAAGTTTGGCGGTAATTAATGAGAAACCAGGATCTACAGCAGTAAATAGTCCTGCGTCAGACATTTCACCAATGTGCATTCCTTGAAGACTCCACTCAAGAATTGAGTCAACCTGTGTGCCTACACCGCCGCTATCATTCTGATAATAAACTTCAAACTGAATCTTCGCACTAATTGTTATAACAGTATCTCTT
>DAOUYY010000220.1 GCA_030665885.1 Fidelibacterota bacterium | reverse complement strand
GCCAGTATTAAATGGTTAATAGCAACATAGTAGATATAATAACTGTTTCTCTCATAGAGATGCCGTTGGCAAATAGTTTCTGAAATTTTTGTGTTGTGCTTAATACATCTCAAATTTCGACCTTTTTTAAGCAGGCTCAATATTGAAATGAGCAAAATTTCTTTTTACTGCTCCACTTTGATAATTGTATTTCAGTTAATTTCCTCAGGCAAAATTTTACAGAACAGGAATGCCTCAAAATAGTAAATCTATGATGATTGCCGTAGTTTTATTATCAGTTCCTTTATATCTCAAAGCGCAATCGGTAGCAATTTTTAATTAACTAAGAGTTTGTTTACCCAATTAATAACAATTAAATTTCAGATAGATGAGTTCTAATAAAGTATCACTTAAGTTTGAACAAAACCTTTGGAATCAGGGAAAGACCACTGTTGCTGGAATTGATGAAGCGGGTAGAGGACCGTTAGCAGGACCAGTGATAGCAGCAGCTGTTGTATTTGAGAAAGGTGAAATTATAGAAGGAATAAATGACTCGAAGAGATTGAGTCCGAAAAAGCGGGAATTGTTATACGATAAAATAATGAAAAGGGCAAAAGCAGTCAGCATTGGACAAGTTGAGTCTCAGGAAATTGACAGAATAAACATTCTATATGCAACTCATAAAGCAATGCGGCAGGCTGTTGGGCGATTAAAATTGAAAGTGGAGCATTTGCTCGTTGATGGTCGGCCAATTCCAGATAAAATTTATCCGCAGACTGCGATTGTGGGTGGTGATAGATCATGTTATTCAATTGCTGCTGCATCAATAATTGCAAAAGTTAATCGGGATCGTCTGATGGTTGAGTATGATTCGGTTTTTCCTGGTTATGGCTTTGCAAGGCATAAGGGTTATGGCACAAAAAAGCACAGGGAAGCTATCATTAAGTTAAAACCCTGTCCTATTCACCGTATGACATTTTCTTGTGTAAAAGAACATTTACTCGATGTGAAACATACTAAAAATATGAGGGACTTGGGTAGATATGGTGAGAACATTGCTGCATTTTACTTATATAAAAAGGGATATAGAATCCTTGAAAGAAATTTCAGATTAGGAGCGTACGGAGAGTTGGATATAATCACAAGAAAAGATGAGCAGTTATGTTTTGTTGAAGTGAAGACACAGAGACATTTTGTTTTCGGACCTCCTGAGAGCTGGGTTAATGAGAGGAAAATGGAACAAATTGGAATGATAGCGGAAGGATATTTGTCCCGGCATAAAGAATTGGACTTGGATTGTCGTTTTGATGTAATTGCAATTACGATCACAAAAAATTCTGTGAAGATTAAACATATAAAAGATGCTTTTAGACTGTGAGGGAAAATGATCCGATTAATTATTTCTTTTCTTGTTTCAATATCAATACTTTTTAGCCAAACATTTCAGGTTGGTAAAAACGGTGTAGTTGTATCTGCTTCACAAATTGCTTCCGATATAGGAATAGAAGTTTTAAAGCAGGGAGGAAATGCTGTTGATGCTGCCGTTGCTGTTGGGTTCGCTTTAGCAGTTGTTTTTCCGGAGGCAGGGAATATTGGTGGTGGAGGATTTATGGTAATCCGTTTTCCTGACGGGAATTCAACGACTATTGATTATAGGGAGAAAGCTCCAGGCGCTGCATCACGTGATATGTATCTTGATGAAAAAGGTGACCCAATTGAGGGGTTAAGTACCGAAGGTGCATTGTCTGTTGGTGTTCCCGGATCGGTAGCGGGATTACATTTAGCATTGGAAAAGTATGGTAGTCTCCCCTGGGATGAAGTGATAAAGCCAGCAATCGAGCTTGCTGAAAAGGGTTTTCCTGTCTCGTATTATACAAAAAAAGGGTTGCTTTCACATAAAGATATTATGAGCCGGTTTCCATCATCAATGGAAATGTTTTTTCCTGATGGTAAAATATTGGAAATCGGGGAAAAATTTTGTTTTCCTGATTTGGCTAAAACATTAAAACGGATAGCAATGAAAGGACCTGACGAATTTTATAGAGGTAAAACTGCAAAGAAAATTGTTAGGAGTGTCCGAAAATATGGTGGGATTATTTCATTGGAAGATATGAGAAATTACAAGGCTGTAGAGCGTAAGCCGATTAATTTTTCGTACAGGGGATATGACATTATTTCTATGCCGCCGCCAAGCTCCGGAGGTATTTGTCTTGCTGAGATCTTAAAAATAGTAGAGCATTTTCCTTTGAGTGATTACGGATTTCACTCATCAAAATTCGTACAAGCGTTAGTAGAAGCTGAACGACGAGTCTATGCAAATAGGGCATATTTTCTTGGTGATCCGGATTTTGTAAATGTACCTGTGGAATATCTGATAAGTGATGAATTAGCGGCAAACTTGGCTGAAGATATAAAATTTGATAAGGCAACTCCAAGTAATGAAATAACTCATGTGCCTGTGGTATTTCCTATCCAGGAAAGTGAGCAGACAACTCATTTTTCTATTGTTGATAAAAATGGCATGGCTGTGTCTAACACGACAACTCTCAATTCAAGTTTCGGCTCATGTTTTGTTGCTGAAGGTACAGGTGTTTTGCTGAATGATGAGATGGATGATTTTTCGATTAAACCCGGTTATCCAAATATTTACGGACTGGTCGGTGCAGAAGCAAATGCTATACATCCAAATAAGAGAATGCTTAGTTCAATGACTCCAACAATTGTGTCGCGTAATGATTCGCTTATGTGGATTTTGGGAACTCCAGGTGGTGCAACGATTATTACTACCGTAGCACAAGTTATCATAAACTTGATTGATTTCAATATGGATCTTATAGAGGCAGTTGATTTGCCTCGATTTCATCATCAGTGGTTACCTGATGAGGTCTTTATTGAGAAATATTCATTTCCGAAGGATATTAAAGACATTCTTAAGAGAAAAGGATATTCAATCTCTGAACGTTGGAAAATTGCTGATGTTGATGCAATTGCAGTGGATTATGAAAATGGATATTATATTGGCGTACCGGATAAAAGGCGTCAATCTGCGGCAGCAGCTTATTAAGAAATAGTCAGTTATGGTGTAGTGTCGGACAGTCTTGTCCGACTTGTTTTCGAAGAAAACAGAAAAAGCTATTGATACTGGAAGATATTTCTTTTTATTGAATCTTCCGATTCAACTGCGAACTAGACAGTTCGCAGATTACGATTTGCTCATCGAGAATTTTTTATTTTGGTTTAAATACTTAGTAATTGTAGATTTTTATAGTAATTATGTCAAGTAAAACTGAATATAGATTTTTTTATAAAAGAAATCTTCCACATATACAGCCAGTTGATGCCGTATTTTTCATCAGCTATCGATTAGCGTTTAGTTTGCCTGTAGCCTTCTACCGAAAATTACAAACCTATAGACAAGAGTTTGAAAATAAACTGAAATTACAAGAAAAATTAATGTCAGAGAGTAAGTCAAAAATGTGCAACAATTTCAATAAGAAAATTTTTGATTTGACAGATAAATTTATAGCAAACTATATCGGAAGTCCTCAATGGCTTAAAAATCATCAAGTTGCTAATGTTATAGTAGAAAATTTATTTAAATGGGATGATATACGTTATGAATTGTTATGTTATTGTATTATGCCAAACCATGTACACATTCTGATTAAGCCTTTATTAAAAGAGGAAAGAGAGCCTTTTTCATTAGCAAGAATTATGCAAGCACATAAAGGATATACTGCAAGTCAATCAAACAAAATTCTTAAACGCAGAGGACAATTTTGGCAGTACGAATCTTACGATCATTATGTAAGAGATTATGAGGAATTATTACGCATTGTGAGATATATTCTATACAATCCAGTTAAGGCGGGATTTGTAAATGATCATGAAAAATGGCAATACAACTATGTAGAACCTAGCGTTATTTCTTTATGAGCATTCGTAGTATCGAACAGTCCTGCCCCATAGGGATCCTTTGGATTCGATATGTTTTCGCAGAAAACAGAAAAAGCCATTGATACTGGAAGATATTTCTTTTTATTGAATCTTTCGATTCAACTGCGAACTAGACAGTTCACAGCTA
>DAOUYY010000253.1 GCA_030665885.1 Fidelibacterota bacterium | reverse complement strand
TAAAACAATTGAGATAAAAAATTTAATTCTGAAAAAAGATCTATTATTTACAGATAATTACTCTATCAGACTTATTGATGAAAGTAAAGACTTAAATGGTACTCCATTGTCGGATCATCCAGAATTATTAGCTAAACTTATGAAAATATGGAAACAGGATGAAAATAAAATAAGCTTCACAGAATTGAATAAATTAAATATTTACACCCCATTAACTAATTTCATAGTAGGCAATTTTGAATTGAATGCCAGCACTTTCGGTAAACACTTTATGATTACAATTGCCGATGATGAGAAAAACGAAGAAAGTAAATGGATTGATGATGCTGTTAGTTTAAAAAGAGTTTTGAAAATACTTGGGGAATACAAATTGACAGCACATAAATTAAGGAACTATAAGGAACTAGACTTAAATTCCGATCTTCAAACCTTTTTTAAGCATTCTTTCGTAAGTGTTCATAAAAGTTCAGGCCACCATAAAGAATTATTTGATTTGGTTATAGGAGATATCGACAATAATGCGGTTGTTATCGAACTAAAAATGGCAAAATCAGCTCAATCTGCTGGCGAAAGTGACAGAGCATGCTTTCAAATGGAAAGATATTCTGAGCAAATCCCGGACACTGATTTTGTTATGGTTATTGCTGGACCAGATAACCTTGAAGAACATAATAACATTCAGAAAATTTATAAAAAGTCAAAGAAATTGGAAAATGTGTTTTATTATTATTTAAAACCAAACCTTTAACAGGAAATCAAAACTTTAAACTCCTCCGGTGTATATTGGAATCCGAATCATCTCAGATTGTTGGGGCTAATCCTGTCTCGTTTAATAGAGGGCTACTAATCCATTCATTCTTTAATAGCATAATCTTTTCAGCCTGCTCCATTGTAAAGAACATTTTCCTGGTTCCTGACTGATCTTCAAATCGAAATTCAACGCAATACATCCAATCTTCTTAGGTTTTCCTGGTTTTATATCATATTGCATGATTCCAACTATCCGGATAATCTAAATCCGTTTTAACTTTACTTGGCTTCATTTGAATTTTTTTTCAGCATATAAATGGCAACTTGAGTTAATGAGTAATTTACCACAATGAGTATAAAATATACTTACTGATTCTATCGACCTAAATTTATTATAAGATCAGTGCATATTCTTACCCAAAACGTACACTCATTCCTGACCATTCCGGACAGTGATTCTTGCTGAATCCGGACACTTTCCGGGGATCAAAATACAGTAAAATTTCATCACTCATTTTCCACAGAATATTAGTACTTCTGTTGATTTAATATTAACCAAACAAATTAACAGGAGGATAACTAAATGTCAAAAAGCAGAACAGACGTGGAAAAAATAAGAGAAATACTTCGCCTTTGCATAGCACAATGATTTTAAGAATAATGCGTCTATAGATTAGAAAGTGAAATTTAAATTTAGGTTTGGAACGTTTTTTGTCAATGATATTATTTGGAAAGATAAGGCATCAAGAATATGTTTTATAACATGTTATTTGTGTATTTTTTTTGAATACATTTACTTATTGAAAAAATAATGTTAGAGTGTTTACACTCTTTTGCACCCTAAGATGGGAAATTCTTAGGATTAAGCCCTGAATTGCACAGGGCTTTTTAATTTATATACATTGTATGGAAGTAGATAATAGAATAAGAGTAATAGCTTATTTTGATGGGTTTAATTTCTATGAAGGATTAAGAAGTGAAAAGTGGAGACATTATTATTGGTTGGATATATATAAATTTTCTTCACAACTTTTAAGAAAATATCAAAAATTAGAAACAGTAAAATACTTTTCGGCTGTTCAATATGATAGAGATAAAGCCGAAAGGCAAGATTTGTTTTTTCAAGCAAATTTACTTAATCCGAAATTTGAACTCATATTAGGCGATTTTAGAAAAAGACATAGATGGAAACGTGTAAAAATAGGTGAGAAAAAAGAATCTGTAAAAATTACATATTGGGAGGAAAAGAAAACAGATGTTTCAATTGCTTGTCATATGATTAGAGATGTTATTTTAAATAAATGTGATATTTCATTTCTTTTTTGTGCTGATGGAGATTTATCCCCGCCAATAGAAGTAATAAAAGAGATAAAACCTCAACATAAAATAATTGCTTTTTTCCCACCAAATACTTTTTCTTATGATATTAAAGGCAAAGCAAATAAAGTAATCCTTTTAAAAGGAAGAGAGAAGTCATTTAAAAATTCTCTTCTTGAAAATAAAATAAAGATTAGTGATGGTTATACTTTAGAATGCCCAGATAAATGGAAATAAAAATAACTATAATTACCTTTAATGTATACTCCAAACACTGTTTTCAGGTCAGATAAAAAATACTTCGCAAAGTCCGATCTGGACAAATTCGTTAAGCGAATAATTTGTATGTATAGTAAAAACACTATTTTCCTATCATTTACCAACGAAGCTGACAGCACTAAAAAATAATTAGTTGAATATCAATAGCTTAAACTATGTTATTGTAGTCCGTAGGGGAATCGAACCCCTGTTACCAGGATGAAAACCTGGCGTCCTAACCCCTAGACGAACGGACCATTTAAACATTCCAAACTTGGGTTTGCAAAGGTATAATATTTTTTTTCCAGCCAATAAAAATATTTTCTTAGAAGACATACCTTGCAGAAATCCCAATTAACAAATTACCCCATCCGCTATGGCCGATAAGATTAAAACTTGGGATCCAGTCAATTCCGAGATTCAGCGGGATTTCATCAAAGGTGTATTCCAAACCCAGAATTCCATCGATTCCGAGGATAGCCTGGCTGTCCGGATCGTTAACAAACGGACTTCGGCTATCCCAAAAACCCGCATGGGCTCCTACACCATAAAACCATTTAAGACCA
>DAOUYY010000147.1 GCA_030665885.1 Fidelibacterota bacterium | reverse complement strand
CTAACCCTAATAATAAGGGAATAACTCCTAAAATTACTCCAGGCATCGAGCCACCTACTCTATAATGTTTAACAGATAATGGGTATTTACAATGGCAATAAGGTGTCAAAAATTTCCATATAACTCCAAATTTTATAGATTCAAAGGCTTTTCCTTTTTTGCTGAAAATCATCCAAAATACTCCATGTATTAGCTCGTGTGCTAAAATTCCAAATATTATAATTCCAAATAACAATAATCGATTATCAAATATTGAATTAATAACATCCTTATTTAGTCTTCCTTCCCAGATGACAAGAAAAGGTAATCCAAAAACAATCAAAATTGGTAAGGCTAAAATCAGTGCATAAATATTTGCTTTTCCAGCTCCCATTGTTAGTTCTCTTCTGTTCTTATCATTATTTTTCATATTGCCTTTTTGGTTACACGCAACAACTGCATAAACACATTGCATTTATTTTTTAACACAGGCGAATAACCTCTTAATTTTATCAAGGATTCACAATACTTCACTTTTTGTTTTATCAACATCTTCTGGAAGTTAATATCATCTGAAGGGTATAACAAATAGATTGCATCAATTGGCAATAGGAAAAAATTGAGTTACTTATTCAGTTCACGGCAACATTTTTTGCAATTTCTGTAAGATACTTCCCGTTACAATTTGAATAGTAATCTTTTTTCAGGATGATTCTGCTATTCGCAGAGTTTCGCTGTATTTCCACAATAAAAATGGTGAACGGTACATCTTAAACAGGTCAGAGCGCTGCGGATAATCCGCATTATTGCTGATAGCAAGATTTGACGCTTCGGAACGAGGACCTGAAACCGATACTTAATCTCGAGACTATACCGTTCACCAAAAACAATTTAAAAATAATTTGCTAATATGTCAAACTCTAATGAAAGCTCAAATTCCTGCATTCTCACGTCTTGAGAGCATTGATAAATGCTAAACGCAGTGTGTTGAAGCTTGGGTGCTTTGAACTTTTATGGAATCCGATGTGTGCTTGCAAATGAATTAGATGGTGAAAAAAACTCGTGCAGATTTTTGCATTATTATTTAACCTTTTACCTGTATATAGAATCTAAGAGAATGTGAAGTGGAATCTGATAGACAGAAAAAAGTGACAGAGAGGCAAGATTGTGATATCACATTTAACGAACTGGTTCTTCAAAATCACCAGAAAATATACAGCCTCTTTCGGAGAGTGGTTTCAACACATGAAGAGGCAGACGATTTAACGCAGGAGACTTTTATAAAAGTGTACAAAAATTTTTCCAGATTTAAGTTTCAGTCTTCTCCATATACCTGGATATATAGAATTGCTGCAACAATCAAAGATAATCCCAGTAAACTCACGATAGAAGGTCCGCTTGAAAAATCGAAAAAATAGGAGAAAGCCAGACCCAGAATAGATGACACTGTCCCGATTCCCTAGGCAATGATTAACCTTTTACTCCATCTTTTAGTAAATAAAGCCGAAAAAGTCGCCGGAATAATAAGGAAAGAAAATACAACAAGTATACCAGCAATTCTGATTGAATAAGTTATTACTATTCCCAGTGAAACATAAAAAAGAAAGTCCCACAACGCAGCTTTAATGCCTTCATCTATACCGCCCCGGTAGAGTTTTGTGATATTTTCTTAAAATTTTTCCTAAAAAGCAATATGGAATAACCCAACGACGACAAACACCGTGATACACGTTAAGACGTCAGTCCAATTCGTCCATAGAATACTGCCAGTCAGCATATCTTCTAAATGGACGTCGCCGCCGGCAGCCATAGCGAGTAGAAATAGCGCACCTGCGGCGGGAATACCATTAAAACCGGTCTTCTTCATCAAATTCCATCCCATTCTCATCTTGTCGGCGTTCTCGTTCAACTTTATAGTTATTGATATTGTAGGTTAATGTAAATGATAGCATCCGGGGCTGTCGTCGGAACTTGTTATAGGAATAAAATCTAGGCCCTTCCGATGTAAATTCACGCACTGCCGAGCCAAAGATGTCTCTTAACTGTAATGTTGCCGAGAGTTTGCGGTTCCAGAAATCTTGCCGGACAGCGGCATTTGTAAAGAAACTTCCTTCATAGCGTCCCTGGGATGTTACTGAGGGACTGTGATACATAGCGCTAAGTTGGATTCTGGTAGATTTACCAAGTTTGATTGTATTATTTAACCTGGCGCTCCAGTTGAAGCTTTCCTGGTCAAAAGAAACGTTATTTAAGGTCCCTTCAACCCGGTAATTGTATAGATTTCCCATCAGGTTCAGGTTCCACCATTTAAACGGGAATAGCGTAAGCATTAGTTCAGTTCCCAGCGCGAAATCCTTCCCGACATTTTCAGTAGTGTGCAGGAAAATATCACGAGCATATATGGATCGTACGCGCTCGATCTTATTATGTGTCACCCGGTAATATGCCTCCAGAGAGAGCAGAGAACGTCCAAAGGTTTTTTGGTACCCGGCTTCATAAGAATCGATAAACTGCGGCTTAAGGCCAGGGTTTCCAACACGCACATTATAGGCATCCATCCAGGTGAGAAATGGTTCCAGATGCCATCCTCTCGCTCGACGAATTCGACGCGTATAACTTGCCATCATCTGTTGACCACCACCGAATTGGTAAGACGAATGAAAGGTTGGATAAATGTCCCATCGATCAATTGAGAAAGTGCTGTCTTTGCCGACTAATTCGATAAAGCGGTAAGTATATTCGCCCCGCAGTCCACCCTGATAGCCAAATGCGCCCAGCTGACCGGCATAAATCAGGTATGTCGACTGGATATTTCGCATATAATCTGTTAAATGACTGAAATCGCTCTGCAGATCATAATTGCCGCTCTCCGGGTTCCATTTATACATTCTGTTTTCATCTTCAGATAGGCTGTAACGTAGCTGATAGCCGGCTTCAATCCGATCATACTTATTTACGGGAAGTACGTAATCCAGTTTAAACCGTAACCGAGTACCAGGTCCCGCCTCAGTTGAACGTTGTCCGGAGCTCAACAGATTATCTATGTCCAGCAACTCGTTGCACGATTCTTCGTCCATATCCCGTCTTCTGAGGTTGATCTGACTGCTCAGTTCGTGATCCTCTTTTTTAAAATTATGACCGTAATCGAGGTTTAATGAATAAAAATCTCCACCACGGTCTGATGAATTGATACTTGTATAGCGATTAATGGATTTGCCTGGCTCAGTCCATTTTTCATAATCCGTTTCAGAACTGCGACCGTGCGACCGAGATCCATATCGGAAGCTGAAACGCAAAAGATCAGCAGCACTTAGATTAATGTCGATTCCGCCGCGTACCCCCTTCGATATACCGCCCCATTCGGATTCACCATTGGAATTCGAGAAAGAAGTTGTATCTCCAAGAAATGTCCAGGTTTCAGAACTCCTCTCACCTGGCATGTTCCGGTGGTTAATGTTGGCGCCAATATAGAAATTATAGCGGTTCTTGCGGAAATTTAGCAGGAAATCTCCACCGTACTGACCATACAAACCGGTATTCAGGTTACCGATACCACTAATCCCCCGCAATTTATTTTTCTTGGTAATGATGTTAATGATCCCGGCAACACCGTCAGGATCATAACGGGCGGACGGATTTGTAACGATCTCAATACTTTCAATTGTGCTGGCTGGAATGGTCTGTAACGCGTCATTGGGATCAAGTATCGAAGGACGACCGTCTATCAGCAAATTGAAACTGCCACTGCCGCGTAAACTGACATTGCCTTCGATATCGACACTCACAGAAGGTATGTTTTCGAGCACGTCTACAGCAGTCCCGGATATGGTGGTAAATTGCCTGCTGACATTAATGACTTTTTTATCAATTTTAAATTCAATTATTGGTTTTTCGCCGAATACTTCAACACCGTCCATTACTAATACATCAAGATTAATGGTGATACGACCAAGATCAACGTAACTTCGGCTTGGGCGGATTAATAGGCTATCCATGCTAAAAGCATCATAACCGATAAACTTTATTTCCAGTAAGTACATACCAGGACGAAGTTCACTCAGGCGGAAATATCCGTTTTCATCGGTAATTGTTCCGGTGATTTGTTCTTTAGTTCTTTGGCTGTACAAAACAACATTAGCATACTCGACGGGCTTTTGATGGCTGGTGTCGATAACGAAGCCACTGATGACCCCTTTAGATTTGGGTGGGCTGCTCTGTGCAAGCGTTGATATTGGCGAAGTTAACAAGATTAAAATGACAATGGAGATGTAATGACCGGATCGTTTTATCATAAAATGTTCCTCAAGTTTTTAAGTAAATATCCTCAAATAAACTTACAATTTTTATTTTCCTCTTTCAACTTTTCCAATCTGGGCAAATCCTTTTCACATACCTTTGACATATTAATTCTTCAAAAGGTTAATAGATATTTTGAGAAAAACGAAAACCAGCGCTAATCTAAGTAATTTTAACAGCAATAATAAATATTTCATAAAGTGTTTTATAAACACAACCATAATTGACATTTTATTTATCAATACTTATATTCATTAGTAAATGGCATCGAGAAAGTTAAAGTTATTAAATTGGTTTCGGATTATTCAACTATGTACGGCAGACTTAATCTATATCTGAATCTGATATTCAAAGAGTAGAAGTATTATACTGACAAGCCTCTATGTGACTCAGGAGGCGGAGCTAACATTTAAGAGTTATATATTTCTCACAAAGGACACAAGGTGAAGATATTTATTTAGAAATTTGGTTGCGAATTGCTGGTAACTGAACCGCAAATATAGGCAATCGAACAGATAGGAGAAAAAATTAAATAAAAAAGACATATCGCTTGATAAAGAACCGGCATGGTTAGATCCAAATAATGACAGGAAAATATCATACAAAGAGGAGGAACTTGAATTATTCGTTGAAGGTTTTATAGCTGGCATGGATGATATAGAGGAATGGAAAAAAATGGTTAGTGAAGTTGGAGAGAAAAAAGCAAGGGAAATTCTGAAAGAAGGATTCAGACGGATGGACCCTAATAATCCAATCGAAGTAAAGGATATATTTGCATAATGTATAAGACTAAGCACCCGACAGACGAAGTCGTCTGTATGCCTGCTTAGCTGGCAGATAGGAACAAGCTCTTCAGAAATGCTTTAGTGAAATCGTAATGGAATTTTATTCGACACATTCAACTGTCTATAAGCATTTATCTAAGCTGGATAAATCTATGTTATAGCGTATAACTAAAATACGCTGGAACACTAAGTTTATTGTTTCATTTATCTATATGACGTATTAATATTAGATAGCATGATGTACAGGGAGGTAATATGCAAACAAAATTAACTTTAAGATTGGAAGATGACTTAATACTCAAAGCAAAAACAGTTGCAAATAAAAAGGGTACATCTCTGTCAAAACTAGTTGCAGATTTTTTTACATACATTACTAAAAGAGAACTTGATGAAAATATAAATTTGCCTCCGAATGTTAAATCGTTATATGGTGCACTTACAGATTCCAATATAAATGATACTGACTATAAAAAATACCTCGAAGGAAAATATCTGTGAAAATTCTATTCGATACCAATGTAATATTGGATGTATTACTCCTTCGAGAACCATTTCACCAAGCAGCTACACTTCTAATGACAGAGGTTGAAAAAAGAAATCTAGAAGGATATATCTGTCCAACAACTATAACAACAATAAGTTATTTAATCTCAAAGGTAAAAGGAACAACTGAGGCTAAAAGACTTATCCAAAATCTACTAAATATATTTGAACTTACATCATTGAATAAACTGATATTTGAATCTGCTTTAACGATAAAAATCATTGATTATGAAGACGCAGTTTTACATGAATCTGCACTTCGAAGTGATGTTGACGGAATTGTCACAAGAAATACTAAAGATTTTAAAAACGCTTCAATAAAAATATTTGATCCAGAAGAACTCTCTGGAATTATTCAATCATTTTAACGAAAAAAGCCATAGCGAATCGGTTTTGCAGTTGATCGCTCGCGTCAACGAGCATTCCCTAAACGTCGGGACAAAACGTGATTGAACAAGCCGTTTTCTTAGTTATTTGGAGTTTGAATAAAAGAGTATAATTTGTTTAAAGTATATAAAATTCAATGAGGAGAAGACAATCTTTATATCCTTATTTAATTGAGGTTGAAACACAAAGATAGACTCCGAGTCTCACATATAACGACTCTCTCTGGGTCGGTTTTGCTTTTATAACCCCACAAAATTGCGGGGTTTTTTATTTAAGTAAAAAACAGTAGCGGGAGTAAAACATCAAAACAACTAGTAGTAATGGAATAAGAACTACAGAAACAAAAGGAGGTTTATTATGTTATGTCACAATGGATCATGTTACAAATACCACTATAAGAAATGTAAACTTCCCTATCCCTATTTTTACCCCTTGTTGTCAATTCGATTTACAAACCGAGCTTAAAACTTTTCCTCATCAAATAGCAAATTGACAAAGGTTATACTATCAAGCCCCTTCAATTCTCGTACAAATTCCCCGCTTTTACTTTTATCTTTCAGATTAACATAATATGATATTTCCATATAAT
>DAOUYY010000239.1 GCA_030665885.1 Fidelibacterota bacterium | reverse complement strand
TCGAATTTTTGTATCTTTTAACAATAGGCATTGGTATGAGTTTTAAATATCCTGCAAGTACAACTAAATCAACTTTGTATTTCTCAAGAAGTGATAATAAAAAAATCGTATAGTCATCTCTGGAATCAAACTGCTTTCTATTAACCCAGTGTGTAGAAATTCCAGCTTTACCTGCAATATCAAATACAGGTGGATGTGTATGATCGCTTATAATACAACGAATTTGAGCGGGTATATTCCCCCTCTGAATTTGTTCTAAAATCGCTGCAAAATTAGAACCTCGCCCTGAAGCAAAAACTGCTATACTTTTCAATTTTGTAGATTTCTGTCCCAATTAAAATATCTTTAGAATTTACCCATTTAATAGTGCATAAGCAATTACGTATCCTTAACAGATCAAAAATCTTTAAATTTCCGAATCGCGAATTCCCGGGCAATATTTTCTGATACTTTTCAATAACTCTTCAAGTTTATCTCTATCTTCAAAAACATTAAAATTGTCTGTTTCTACAATCATAACCGGACTTCTCTGTTTTTCTTCCTTTATCCAGCGTTCATAAGCCAGGTTAAGCATATAAATATATTCAGGAGATATTTCGCGTTCAAAACCGCGGGAGCGTTTCTTTATTCGAGTAAGGAGAGTATCTACACTGGCTCGCAAATAAAGAATTAGATCGGGTCTCTTTAGATAAGAAGTCATGATATCAAATAATGCCTTGTAGTTATTCCAATCCCTCTCGTTCATATTTCCCATCTCATACAAATTACGGGCAAATATTTCAACGTCTTCATAAATAGTTCGATCCTGAACTGTTGAATATTCACTATCTGTCATTTTTTTATGGGCTTTAAAACGATGGGATAAAAAATAAATCTGTAAATTAAAACTCCATCTCTTCATATCTTCGTAGAACTCTTCAAGATAAGGATTATCGATCACGGACTCGTAATAAGGCTTCCAACCAAAACTCTTTGCAATAATATCCGTCATTGTTGTTTTTCCAACTCCTATATTACCAGCAATGCCTACAAAGTATGTTCGATTACTCACTTATAATCTCTCCTTCTACACTATTACTATTAACTCTTTTAAGTTTTACTTTAACTAATTCATTTATAAAATTCCTGTTTACTACCGCTTTAACCCTAATATAATTATCTGTAAGTCCAATGAGACATTCATCTTTAATTCTTTTCTCAAATAGAACAATGACAATCTTATCCAGAAACCGATTTAAAAAATTCCGCTTTTTTGAACAACTCAAGTTACGAAGAATTGAAGAGCGGCATTTTTTCTCATTAGGAGTTATATCATCTTTTAATCTGAATGCAACTGTTCCTACTCGAGGCGAAAATCTAAAAACATGGAGATACGAAAACGGGGCTTTTTCTAAAAATTCATACATTTCAACGAAATTCTCTTCACTTTCACCCGGAAAACCCACTAACACATCCGTTCCAATACAAACTTCAGGAATTTCTCTTGACAACTTATCTATCAATTCTTTAAAATCTTTTATACAATAGTTCCTGTGCATGGATTCCAAAATTTCATCAGAGCCGTGCTGAAGTGGAATGTGAAAATGACGGCATAACCGTTTTTCACTTTTAACCATATTAATGAGTCTGTCAGAAACTAAATCTAGCTCTATTGAGCTAATTCTTAATCTTTTTATTCCCGAATTTCGCAGTAATAATTCAATGAGATCACATAAATCTTTGCCATCTTCCCCCTTATAGCTTCCAACATTAACACCCGTTAAAACAATTTCTTGAAATCCTAAATCTTCCAGCAGTTTTGCTTCCTCGATACATGCTTCAATTTTTCTGCTTCGCGCCTTACCCCTGAGAAACGGTATTATACAGAAGGTGCACCTATAATCACATCCATCTTGCACCTTCATAAAAGCACGAGTTCGTGATCCTGAAGAAGCTACACCAATTGGAGAAAAAGTACCATATCCATTTATAGGGGAAACATAAATTCTATTTCCTCCCCGTTCCAAAGTTGGAATGTATTCATATAGATTATATTTCTCACAATTACCTAAAACCAAGTCAACACCCGGTAAGGACATTAATTTATCAGGACAGAAATGAGAACAACAGCCTATGACTGCAATTTTTCCACCAGGTGAAACCCGTCTCGACGCCGCAATAGCTCCACGGGTTTTTGCCTCTGCCTGACGAGTAACAGCACATGAATTTATTACAGTTAGATCAGCCGGCTCTAAACAGGAAACAGCTCTTAACCCTCTTCGTGTTAGATCATATTGAATTGAATCCGATTCGGAATGGTTTAGTCTACATCCAAGGGTTCTGAAAGAAACTGTTTTTATCAACTTCACCTGACTTCTATTAGACTTTGGTCACCTATTATGAAGCGGTTTGTGAACGGTTTTGAATTAGCCTTCACTATACGGACATCTTTCCCGAACAAACTCGCCTCGATCCTGATGCTTTGATTCTGGATTAGACAATTGTCTAAAACAATACTGAATTCCAGTTCGGAGTTAATAATCTCACAATTTCGATCAATGGAAGTATAAGGACCTATATACGAATTAACAATATTCGTACCTGTGCCAATTATCGCCGGTCCCCGAACGTTGCTGTTAATAATTTCTGCGCTTTTTTCAATAATTACTCTTCCGGAAATATTGCTGTTCTTATCAACCTTTCCTTTAACATCAGTATTAACATTATCCAGAACTAATCTGTTAGCTTCGAGTAAATCAGAAGGTTTTCCTGTATCTTTCCACCAACCGGTGATCTCTGAAAATGTAATCTTATATCCCTTATTGATCAAATATTGATGAGCATCCGAAATCTCCAGCTCACCTCTTGCACTGGGCGATATGCTATTTACGGCTTCAAAAATACGCTTGTCGTAAATGTAAATACCGGTCACAGCAAAATCGCTTTTGGGATGCCTGGGTTTTTCTTCAACACGAACTATCCGTCCGTCTTTTATCTCCGGGACACCAAATCGCTCCGGATCATTTACCTTAGCTAACACAAGATGGCAATTAGCATTGCCTTTTTCAAATTCCTCAATGAATTTTTTAATTCCACCAACAATAATATTATCACCAAGATAGAATACAAATGATTCATCCCCAATAAAGGGCTGTGCAATTTTTACACAATCAGCAAGTCCTGATGGTCTTTCCTGTGGTATATAAGTAATATTCAGACCAAGATCACTACCATCTCCGTATACATCTTTTACTTCAGACCCTTCCCGATTTGTTATAATGCCAACATCCTTTATACCAGCATCTCTGACATATTCCAGTGCATAGTTTAAAATCGGTTTGTTTGCAATTGGAATCAGGTGTTTATTCTGAGTATGGGTTATTGGTCTTAGTCTTGTTCCATGTCC
>DAOUYY010000072.1 GCA_030665885.1 Fidelibacterota bacterium | reverse complement strand
AGAATCCCCAATCACCTGGTATATTCTTTCCGCTTCCTGTACATAATTATAACCTACAATTTTAACTCCCGCATCAATAGCAGCTTTTACCTCTTCAGGCGTTCTTGTCTTTGCTGCCGCAACGAGAATAATATCCGCTGGAAGTGAGTCCATTATTTTCACAACGGATTCGTTAATAATTTCCAAATTCATTTTTAATTACTCCATGTTTTATTTTTTATTAAGTTACAAAGAATTTTAATTACATTAAAATTATGCTCAATACTTCTTAAATATAGATGCAAATAATATAATATGTGTTCCTAGTGTTTACCTTCATCTACTACCTCATATCCAATTATAGTAGCAATTTCCTTTATCTTTTCTCGATAATCACCAAATAAAATATTTCTATGAACTCCAAATGTAACTGTGTCGTAGTATTCTTCGAATGCTTTTGCGTTAGTTTTCACGACTAATTTTGTTCTACATAACCTGTCATCGAAATCTTTATAAAGTTTCCATCCGGGAACCGTCATACCCGTGCTAATAGCAATTTTTTTATAGTAGATACTCATTTTAGTTATTGTAACAACTTCATTTATAGGCAAATCTACTTTTACAGCGGCACTTACACTTTTACCAATTTCCGGATAATCTTTTGGAAACATTTTATTTTCTTTCTGCAATGCATGACTTCTTATCACATAATGAACTCTATCATTTCCATGGGGATTTATAGGACTCTGACAATGAGCAAAAATGACAGTATCATTAATAGTGTCAATCCCAACAACATCTCCAATAAAACTTGGTTTTCCTGCGAAGTGAATTCCAAACAGTTCTGTAATAGCATTATTTACAAGCCCCTCACAAACACCTACCTTGAGCTGCTTATTTAACTCTGTATTTGCTAAACAGGGAGTAACATCTATTATTTTTTTTGACCATGGTACCAGGCTGCGAATTATTATACCCGCTGCATCATATTTTTTCATTAGATTTTCCATAGCTAAGTAAATTTTAGCCACTTTTGAAATTTCATTTTTATTGGTTTCACTTTTAACTTCTTTAGCCTCACTTATCCACATATTGGTAATTTTTTCTGCATTAGTTTCTTCTATTTCATTCATATTCTCAAGCAACTCAATTAAACTTATATGTTTAATGTCTAAATTTAACTCCCTTAAGTTCCTTGAGTAAACTTCATTGTAATCCTTTGGTAAGGGGGTATGAAAATCCATTCCATAAATATCATAATTCCCAAGAACTTCTGGTTCCTGAAAAAGTAATAATTTTGTTTTCTTTATTTTATTTAAAGCGACAATTAGATTGATTTTACTTATAAGTCCAGTAAATCTGGAATCTGAAATTTGTTTTGAAATATCAACGTTCGTCAACGAAGCAGTCAATACTTTCTCGTTTTTATAGAAATTAAGTATTCCTTTTTGCCAATCACCTGCTCCCATAACAGCTCTCACAATTATAACAGGCAATCCAAATGAAGTAAGCTTATTATCCAAATAACCGCCAAAAACAAGTATGCCATCTAAATTATTTTTTAATTTTTTTATATTTTTATAAACAGTGTTCTTTCCCGTTGCATCTGTAATACCAGATAATTTATCAAATCCAACAAATTCTACATTCTTTTGATGGCTTGACAATTTATTGATAATCTCATCTTTCCTTGATAAATAATAAGGAAGAAATATTGTGTAAATTTTCGTCGCTTTTCCACCCATTTTTTCACCTCAATTTATATAACTTCCTCTAATTCAAGCAATTGTTAATTCTTTCATCAGGCACGTATCCTGAACAATATTAAGCAATTTAACGCCTTCTGTCATTGGTCGTTGAAATACCTTTCTTCCTGTAATTAAACCCATACCGACTAAAATAAGGATAGTAGCACATAAAATGTTCGTTGTATTCTTTGTCTTTAACATACAGTTATTATTAGAGCCCTGTGTAATATAAGATTAGACCTATAGATAGACCAAAAACAATATTGAAAATCTTGACCAGTATGGCATCCCGCAAAGTATAAGATAATAAAGGCAACATTCCGTGACCATCCTGAACTATTGAACTGGCAAGTAAAACTGAAAAAGGAATTATTCCTTCTGCAAACATCATTGCGAAAACCATGTGCGGACCTGATTCTGGAACTATACCAATCAATACTGCAATCAACATAACCCAAACCATGTGTGATTGGATAAAAGCCTCGAAATCCCAGAATTTAAAACCCACCTGAATAATGAGTAATGCAAAAAATGACCACAAGAACACTCTTAACACGTGCTTTTTAATAATATGCTTCCAGATATGATCTTTTAAAAAATGGTCTGGAACGCTACCAATGATAACCGCCGCAAACGCTGTTAATATTGTCATCGTTACTCTTTTCCAATTCCAGGTTGACGGACCCCCGATCATCCCAAAGACTATGGTCAGCATAATAGCAAGGAGAGCAAGGAGTAAAACAGCTCTCTGCCATGATATACGAAGGTAATATCCTGCCAGATGGTCTTTATCAAAGCATTTACAAGATTCAATTGTATGAACTTCATTCAATTCACACTCCTTGCACGGAACGATATTTAGCAACCCTGCAATTTTATCTGAAACCCATGCGAAAATAATACCGAGGACAAAAAGAATCCCAAAAAGCAGCATTGCTTTTTTAGGAAATAATGCGAGCATAACAAATGCCTCATCACCACTGGTAGCAATCATACCGCCTACTAACGCACCGAAACTCATTAAACCATGGATATAGAACGATACATTTAAGAAAGCACCCAAACAGCCTGGTGTTGACCCAAGAAATGAGGCGATTAGGTATTGTTGCATTCGGCTTCCTTTCATAGACTGCGACATTTTTCCATTCGTGATGACGTTGAAATAATCTATCAAAAGCATCATCACAAAAACAAAAACCGTGATGAGTAAAGAGTGCTTTAAAATATTCCAAATAATCATAATAGAATTTTTCTCCTAATGTTTAAATTTGTACCAATTCCTGCTTTTCTACAGCACTTAAACTTTTATCAATTATGTGAATTAAGTGACAAACCAACACCGGCTATTTCCTTCCCGCAATTGGGACAGCAATCATCCTTAATGTTATTTTTCACAATTCCAAAATTTGACCGCTCAATCAACACTTGACCACATTTAGGACATACAGTATCTAAATTTCCGTTATTTCCTAAATTACCCGTATAGACATAACGAAGTCCAGCTTCAAAGCCAATTTCCTTCGCCATTAGCAAAGTTTGCAATGGGGTATAAGGCACTTCTTTCATTTTATAAGCTGGGAAGAATCGGCTAATGTGCCAGGGAACATCTACTCCTAACTCTGTGGCTACAAAATTTGCCATATCCCGAATTTCATGAGGATCATCATTTACGCCTGGAATTATCAAACTGGTGACTTCAAGCCAAATACCCAATTGTTTTATTTTTTTTAGACTATCCAGAACAGGTTGTAAGCGTGCACCAATAATACGCCGATACGTTTCATCTCGAAATGCTTTCAAATCGACATTGACAGCATCCAGATAAGGATTAATCATTTCCAACATTTCGTGTGTCATATAGCCATTTGTCACATAAATATTCTTGAGCCCTTCTTCATGCGCCATGCGTGCCGTATCATAGCTGTATTCAAAGAAAATCGTTGGCTCCGTATATGTATAAGCAATGCTTTGACATTCTGCTTGTTTTGCATCCAATACAATTTGCTCTGGTGTTGCCTCCTGTCCTGATTTCAATATTTCATCATTAATAGGTTGCGAAATATCCCAATTCTGACAAAAACGACAATGAAAATTACAGCCGGGTGTGGCAATAGAATAGGCTTTTGAGCCCGGGTAAAAATGATACAAAGGTTTTTTCTCAATCGGGTCTATATTTTTAGCAACGGTTCTTCCATAAACTTTTGTATAGAGTATCCCAACACAATTTTCCCTTACCTTACATATCCCTTTCTTACCAGGATTAATCACACAGCGATGAGCGCAAAGATTACATTGGACTTTATTCTCATTAAGTTTTTGGTATAAGAAAGCTTCTCTTTCCTGGTTTGTTTTCATTGTATCCCTTGAATTTTTATGGCTTCTATTCCATTTTTGACCGTTTCAGAATTTCCCAAATAATAACTTTGAACAGGTTTTATGTCTTTGTCCAGTTCGTATACGAGGGGAATACCTGTTGGAATATTCAATTTCACTATGGCTTCATCTGACAGGTCATCCAGGTATTTGACCAGAGCCCTTAGACTGTTGCCATGGGCTACAATGAGAACTTTTGATCCCGATTGTATGGCAGGAGCAATGTTTTCGTGCCAAAAGGGCAGAAATCTGGTGACCGTATCTTTTAAGCATTCTGTTGATGGGACTAATTTTGTACTCAAATCTTTATATTTTGAATCCAATCCAGGATATCTTTCATCAGTTTTTTTTAGCGCCGGAGGACGTACATCGTAGCTTCTTCTCCATACCAGAACTTGCCTCTTTCCATGCTTAGCGGCAGTATCTGATTTATTAAGCCCCTGAAGAGCGCCGTAATGCCTTTCGTTCAATCGCCATGAACGATACACAGGAATCCACATCAAATCCATTTCGTCCAGAACAATCCAGAGTGTGCGAATCGCTCTTTTCAGCACAGAAGTGAACGCCACATCAAAAGTGTACCCCTCATTTTTTAGCAAGCGTGCCGCTTCCTGTGCTTCGACAATTCCTTTTTTTGACAAATCAACATCGGTCCATCCCGTGAAACGATTCTCTTTGTTCCAAAGGCTTTCCCCGTGTCTTAGAAGTACTAATTTATACATTAGAATTTTCTTTTCTTAAATTATCAAAATGATAAATATCCATCCCTATTCCTCGGGAATAATTGTAAACTACTTAATTTTGTCAGGGGTAATAATCTTTTCGTAAAGATAGACTTATATAATATTGAAAATTTTTTCAATTCAGGTAATACATGACGAATCATTTCAAGATAATGCCGCTTTTTAATGCTTTTAAATGTCGGCGTAAAATTAATATCAAAAATCCACCCAATCTGAAGCAATTTAAAATCATTGAGATTCTGCAAATGTTTAATGTCAACTATTCTTTTATTTATCAGGTCTTGATAAACTTCATCTGAAAAACATGCTGTATCGGGAAGACCTAACTCGATGGCGCCATTTCTTTTTCCATTATTTCGGTTGTAATAATCGGTAACGACTCTCCAGATATCCAATTTATCCGCATCACGCAACAGCCTGCTAAAAAACAGGCATGTATCAGTCTCGTCTTCTGGAAGTGCTGCGCGATTATGATACGAAATTGTTCGCAGTATTAAACTTTGCATTGACTCGTCGAAGCGATTTAAAACTTTATTTTCCTTTAATACTCTTACCCCAAGTTCAGCATGATTTTCCGATTTACCGTCGAAAAAGGTTTTATATCTAGCATATTGCTCAAAGCGACCAATATCATGGAAAAGTGCGATTATCTCAGATAGACGCAATTCATAATCATTTAACTCAAGCTGTTTACCTATGTTCAAAATTTCTTTGCACACCTTCACGGTATGCTTTTCTTTCAAAGATATATTTTCCTGAAAGTTTTTATCACCATGTTTCAATGTTTGAAAATAATTGAAGAACCATGCTTTCAAATTTTTTATGATTTGTTTGTCAACTTCCATTTTCAATTTTCAGTCTGATTCGTTTATGAATAAAAAGTAAAAGATTCAGCATTTAACGCGCCACGCAGTTCAATAAACTTTCATACGCTTTTAGCGGAAACTGCAAATGAAGGTACTCGATTTAAACTCTTAATCTCGAGGACCATCCGAATCATTATTTTATACATTTCATTGTTGCTCTTTTATGACTTTTTCTAATCTCTTAATAGCTTGTATTATATCCTTCTTTGCTTTTATTCCTTCCAAAAAGTTCCCTTCTATCCAAGAAAGAGGAATTGAATTGTCTTCATGGATTACTCCTATTGGACTTATTCCCTTTTCGTTTAATTTTTCCTTTACATAATTTTCTATTTTTTTATTCTTGATTCTATTCATTATCACAAAAGATTTTTTTATTTTTGCTTCCCTAAATATTTTCTTTGCTTTTTCAACAAGTTCAGGACTCTCTAAGTGTTCAGTGGAAGGTAATTCCCCAGCTTGTATTTGATGAACTAGATTTTTAATATCTGCCGCTATTTGAATCGCAGCAGTATTTGGATCTACCACTGTAATTAACCAATCCATGCCTGTTATTACACCTCTAGCAGAGTCTTCCAAACCTGCTTTAATATCTATCAAGGTTACATGCTTATTCCCAATTTCACGAACCCTTAAGTCTCTAGTTATCTTAGAGATAGGTCCATCGCATCCGGCTCCCGGACCTTTGTCCCCTATTTTTCCTAAAACAAAAAGGAAAAGCTCATTTTGGTATTGAGAGTAATATTTAGTGGGTATTTCTTTTAAAGAAATTTCTGATCCAGCTAAATGAGTAGGATCATCTACAGGGCAACTTACTGCCCCACCAGAAAATACCGCTCCTCCAAAATAATCCATGAGGGGAGAAGGAGATTTTTTAAATCCTAATGCCTTATGAATACCAATATTCGTTGAATCAGCATCCAACACACAAACTTGGTATCCATAATTCTTAAATGCTTTAGCCAATAAAACTGTAATAGTACTTTTTCCACTTCCTCCTTTTCCCATGATTCCTATTCTTTTATCTGCAAATATTTTATTTTCTTTTGTCATAATTTACCTAGCTTAGTTATATTATTTTCATTTCCTTTATTTTTATATTTTACCCTACAATGAGCATTTCTCCTTACAGTGTATAAAAATTCATGGCACGTATTTTTTCCTAAAATACTGATTAAATTATAATCCTAATAATAGCCCGCCCTGGTAAACAACAAAGGTTATCAGGCTGGCAATTACCAGGGGTACAAACAGGCTCATCGCTATCCATTTTAATTTGCGGGTTTCCTTCCATGTAGCCCATACGGTAACGAGGCATGGTAAATAGAGCATGAAAAATGTGAGAAAGGAAAAAGCCGTCAAAGACGTCCAACTTTGAGCCAGATAATCTAAAATTGCCCTGGAATCTACCAGTGTAGTTTGCAGACCATAGGTCATTGCTAATGAAGGGACGACAATCTCCTTAGCCGGCAATGTGAATAATAGTGCTGTAAGCATTTCTCCAGTTAGTCCGAAAGGTTTTCCCATCGGAGCCAGCACAGCAACTAAACGCCCCACAGCAGTATGTTCAAAAGGAGCTCCTGCCGGCAAATTCCCCAACAACCAGATAATAAATGTAGCAGGAGCAGCAATTATCACTGCTCGGCTCATTGTATGACCAACTTGATGAACCAGAGTACGCCATATTACCTGTCCCCATTTTGGTGTTCTGTATGGTGGCAATTCCATTACAAAGCCGCCAGGCTCCTGTCGAAAAAATAAGTGATTAAGCACCAAGGTTGCCAGAAGCACTGCCGCAACGCTGATCACAAGATAGATCAAGGTGACCAGCAATGCCTGGTTGCCAAAGAAAAGAATAATCAATGCCAGCCCTGCTCCAAAGCGACCATTGCAGATAACCAGGGGACTGGTAACAATAGCAATAATTCGATCTTTGGGATTTTCAATGATACGGCTGGTAAGAACCCCTGTTACATTACAACCAAAACTCATTAATGCCACCAATGTATGTTTTCCCTGGGACCCAACAGCACGCATCAGCCTATCAAGGTTAAAGGCGATGCGTGGTATAAAACCAATATCTTCCATCAGATTAAAGGCTGTGAAAAATATGATCATTGGAGGAAGCATTACCGCAATAACAGTACACGTTCCGACGATAAGGCCATCCACCAGGGCACCTATCAGCCACCAAGGAGCATGCTGATTTACTAAAAAACTGCGGCTTACATCTGCCAGCCATCCAAATCCTGAAGCCAACAAATCTGAAGGCACATTGGCACCTTTAATGGTTATCCACAATACAACAACAATTATCATTAAAGTAATAGGCCATGACCAAATCCTATGGGTAACTATTCGATCTACCCGCTCAGTAGATGTTTGCTCTATTGGTCGCAAAATGCGCACTACACGATGAAAGATATCATGAGCAAGCTCGTAACGGCGACGAACAATTTCTATCCGAGCGTCGGGTCGAATAGACTCTCTAAGCCGGGTTGCTCTTTTTAAAACTTTATTTAGAGCGTCAACTGAAACATCTAAAGTTTTTTTATCAGTACAGAAGCTTGCAAGATTCCCCTCTTTAAAAGCGTTAACGACTTCAGGATCATCTTCGAGCAGCCGCAGCGCTATCCAATGATTACGCTCATAAATTCCCAGGTTAGTCATATCTGTTTCTAAATCTTTTGCATATTCTTGAACAGTTATACCATAATCAACAGCTATCGGACGATGCTGATGCTTTTCTGTGGCTATACTTATTATCGATTCAGCTAATTCTGAAAGTCCTTGTCCTTCAACTGCAATTGTCGGGATAACAGGTACACCCAGGGATTTTTCCAATTTTTCCACATTGATTTCAGAGCCCTGGCGCTGGATTTCATCCATCAAATTGAGCGCGACAACTACTTTGTCGGTCAACTCGGTGATCTGTAAAGTCAGGTTCAGGTTACGTTCTAAACTGGTAGCATCCACCACATTAAGTATAACATCTGGTTCACCAGAAATAATATAATCTCTGGCAACAATCTCTTCCAAAGATTGTGCTGCCAGGCTATAAGTTCCTGGTAGATCAACAAGGTTAATTTCATAATTATCCTGGTGGAAAATTCCTTCAGCACGCTCTATGGTTTTGCCAGGCCAATTTCCCACATGCTGACGGCTGCCCGTAAGGGCGTTAAAAATGGCGCTCTTACCCACATTGGGATTGCCCGCCATCCCTACAACAATGCGCTTTTTATTTGTCATTCAATTCCTCGACTAAAACCGTGTCAGCATCTTTTTGGCGTAGTGCTACTGCCGTACCCTTTACGCGGTATTCAATAGGATCGCCTAACGGTGCTTTTCTTATGACAGATATTTCAGCGCCCGGCACAAAACCCATATCTAACATGCGCCGCTGATGTTTTCCGCCTCCCTTTATATCAGTGACCTGCGCCCTGCTGCCGATAGGCAACTCTCCCAATGGCATAGGAAGGATGGGAGATGGCGCTACAAAAATATGGTTAGCAGTAATTTCTGCAATTGGAATGTTTTTATCATCAATACGCAAAGAAAGGATGTTTTGCTTTCTATTAACAAGTTCAACGTCAACACCGGGTTTAAGTCCCAGTGCAACTAATTGCGCTAACAAAGGTGAATATTCATCGTTCAAACTGACGATTCTCATTCGGCTTCCTGATTGCCACGCCTCTGACAAAGAATGCTTAGGCAGAGACATCGTCTTTCCATCAGGTTCCGAAATAAATTGACCATGGGGGTCCCATGCAGGATAACCCAGTTCATTATCAAGTTTTTCCAACTCCTCTGAAGTTATTTCATGCTCCACGCGATTGGCTTCGCTATGTACTTCATCAAGAGACATTCCCTTTCGAGTAACCAGGTATTTTTCCCAAAGACGATGAGCACGAATTAGTTCCCGGCCTCGTTGCTTTCCTTTTTCTGTTAAGTGTAACTTACCTTTTCTCTCCTTTTTTGCCCATTTGAAATCAATGAGTACATCAACGAGTCCATTAGTTAAGTTGTCACTTATTCCTAAAATTAAAGATAAATCCTTACTGTCCCAGTCCTTTTTCTTCTCATGAAGGTGATATGCCGCTTTAAGTGCATCCTCTGCCTCGATATAATTTTGATCCGTAGATACCGAAGGCAATTTTTTTTTCTTTTCTCGATGTTGACGAAGGAATGTCCACAACCACAATGCAGCAAAGAAAAAAGAAAGAACAGACCAGAACCAATGGGAAAAAATTAACACTTAAAAGACTCCTCTTCGGTTAAAGCATAACCTATAAATTTTCTGTAATTTGTATTACAGCATTACCCTTAATATTTCAAATCAATGCTTAGCTTAATGGCATTTACTCGTAATCTCTTTCGCCAAACAGTTTAGTGCCGATACGAACGATATTTGCACCTTCTTCAATTGCCATTTGATAGCTGTTGCTCATCCCCATTGACAGATACCGCATTTCCACATTGGATATTTTTGCTTTACTCAATCGATCGAACGCAGCCTTCGTTGCTTTAAAATAGGGTCTGGCATCTTCCGGATTGCCAAACCGAGGACCCATGGTCATTAAACCCTGAATTCGTAAATTAGGCAGATCACTTATTTCCCGTACCAGCTCATCAACATCTTCTGGCAATACGCCGGTTTTATTGGATTCCCTGCCGCTATTGATTTCAATCAGCACTTGTATAATCTTCCCCATATCCGCACAATGACGATCAACTGACTCGGCAATTCTCCGAGAATCGATTGTCTCGATCATATCAAAAAGCCGCACTGCTCTCTTAGCCTTATTCCTTTGAAGATGCCCAATCAAATGCCACTGCACCGAATTCCCCACGTGCTGGAACATCTGTTCAGCTTCCTGTACGTAGTTGTAACCAATAATTTTAACTCCCGCATCAATAGCAGCTTTTACCT
>DAOUYY010000160.1 GCA_030665885.1 Fidelibacterota bacterium | reverse complement strand
ACCAATACTTCTATCCACATGGCTCTCTGCCGCAAAATTTATAAGATAGTCTGGATGATATTTTTTAAAGATTTTGCCAACGATTTCTGTATTGCAGATATCCCCTTTTATAAAAACATAATTCTCGCCTGGTTCGATGTCCTTCAGATTTGCGGTATTCCCGGCATAAGTAAGTTTATCGAGATTAACAACTCTGACATCTTTATACTTTTCAAAAAGATAATGAATGTAATTACTGCCTATAAATCCAGCACCACCGGTGACAAGATAGACACTTCTACTCACTAGTTCCCTCTATTATATTTAGTACCATTTGGTTGTTATTCATTAGTCATTCAGTTGTCATTCGATTGTCATTCAATGGTTATTCGGTTTTATTTTTACCAATGGACTTAATGTAATTGTTCAGTTTAACTCCAATATTGTTAATCTCTTTTAAGAAATCCCGATAGTCGTCATCTCCGATTAATGCTCTGTTATGTGCTTTAGTGAGCCACGTTTTTGTTTCATACAAAGATCCTCTTGAGTAATATCCAAAGTTTTTTACTTCTTTAAAATGATAACGGCCAAAACCTTCGCTCAAGTTTGCGGCAACTGAATCAATCGCTCTAATTAGTTGTTTACCCAATGTATCACGTGAATAATAGTCCCATCCTTTTACAATATCCCAGATTCGTTCTCCTAATTTCATTGCTAAATTGTAGATATTCAACTCTTCTAGCTTCATTTTTGTATCTTTCGGAACTTAAATAACAATCATTTCCTATTGAATCGCCACTGAATTACTACTGAATCACCATTGAATTACTACCGAATCGATCTCCCAATACAATCATACTGAAAACCTTCTCGAATAACTATCTGCGGATCGTAAATGTTCCGAGAATCAATCATTATAGGATTCTTCATGATAGATTTAATGTAATCCAGATTCATATTTCGAAATTCATTCCATTCTGTCAATATAATCAATGCATCCACATCCTTAATAGCATCCTTGCTTGATGCAACATATGAAATTTCAGGATAGTGTTTTCTCATTTCGTTCATTGCCTCAGGATCATAAGCTTTTATTTGACCGCCCTTTACGAGGATTTCTTTTATTACTGTTAGCGCCGGTGCATCCCTGACATCATCGGTATTGGGTTTGAAAGCCAGACCTAAAAGACCAATAGTTTTTCCTTTTAAATCAGGTAAAAATTTAAGTAATTTTTCAACGATTCTCATTTTTTGCTTTTCATTAACATCAATAACAGCTTCCACAATTGTTGCTTTTGTACCTGCTTTCTCAGCCATTTTGGTCAACGCAAGTGTATCCTTTGGAAAACAAGACCCCCCAAAACCGGGTCCAGCATGCAAAAATTTACTCGATATACGACCATCAAGACCCATTGCTTTTGCAACCACTTGCACATTTGCACCAACACGCTCACAAATATTCGCAACCTCGTTAATAAAGGATATTTTTGTAGCTAAAAATGCATTAGAAGCATATTTAATCATTTCGGCAGTTCGGATATCAGTAACGACAACCGGCGTTTCAAGAAGGTAAAGTGAACGATATATCTCTTTCATAAAATCAATAGCTTTCTGAGAGTCTGTTCCAATAACAACCCTATCGGGATGCATAAAATCTCTAACAGCAGACCCTTCACGTAAAAACTCAGGATTGGAGACAACATCAAACATATTTTCTGAAACACCTTTTGCTATAAGCCTCTCGTGAATCTTATCGCCTGTTCCAACCTCAACCGTACTTTTAGTAACAATCACTTTATAACTCACGATAATCTTGGCAAGTTTATCAATTACATTAAACACATAAGATAGGTCCACTTCGCCATTCTTGCCGGAAGGCGTAGGAACAGCCAAGAAAATAACATCAGATTCCTTTATAGATTTATCTAAATCTGTGGTGAAAGTTAATCTCCCTTTTTCCACATTTCTTTTTACTATGTCAAGCAAGCCAGGTTCGTAAATCGGTAAGATATTATTTTCCAATTTTTTTATCTTCTCTTCATCAATATCGATACAAATCACTTCATTACCGAAATCAGCTAACCCTGTTCCAGATACTAATCCAACATATCCGACCCCAATCATCGCTATTTTTTCCATATAAATATCCTCCTAAAAGATAATTAAGTATGTTTAAAGGGTTAATAGAGCGTGCAACAACTTTTATACTATCAATTCTACGATTCGAACCTCTTATTTAATTCAGTCGTCAACACACTGGAAATTAGGTTATTAATAGTTAAAAGGGCAAGTAATTTTTACTGGTACCCATTTATCCTTCTAATTATCCATTCAACAAAAAGCAAACATATAATAAATATAAAAGAACCATACCAGCGCCACAATTTAAGCTCGTGTTTTTCTTCTATCTCTTTTTTCTCAATAGTAATAAAATTTAAAATAGATTGGAGATCATCAATATTGATTTTCTTCCCACAAGTCTTATAGGATATAGACCTGAGTACATTAGCTTTTTGCATTATATCTGATAATTCAATCGGTTGATCAACAACTGTTAATTTTTGCTCTGTAACACCCAATTCGTTATCTCCAAATTGTGCGATTACTTTTATTCTGTAGTCGCCCTTTAATCTTAGAGGTATCTCTCCCTTGAACTGGCTACCGTCCCATTGTATCGCGAACGGTTGTTCGTCACCATTTTCACTTATTGCTATACCTTTAACTACCGCGGATTGTATTATCTTTCCCTGGACATTAAAAACCAATCCTGAAATTTCTGCCGGTTCGCCCGAGAGATAAATGGATTTATCTAATGACATCTGAATATTTGACGTACTAAGAGTATCAGATAACCATTTAATTAGCCCTGTAAAAGTCTTAGTATATAAATCTACTTCACCACTTCCCTGCGTCATAAAACACCATCGCCAAAAGTCCATACCAGAACAAACAGCCACTCGTTCTCCTCCAAAATCCCTTACTGCGATCACAGGGTGTTCTGATAAATTTGCAGTTGTTATTAAAGGTACAAATCCATTACCAAGTATTAAATTCTTAAAGGGCCATCCGATTGGAGGAAGCGAACTCACTAAATCTTTAAAATCATAACTAAAAAGAGCATCGCGAATAATCGGATGACTTTCACCTTTCCAAGTCAGTTGAACCGAAACTGTTTCCTCCGACCTATCATTAACCCTTCCCTCAATAATTGTTTCACCGACCAAAATATTCAACCTTTCTAATGAAAGCGGTCTATCGTAGATAATTAGCAAAGGCACTGACTCATTTTCAATCTTTTGTTTTATAGATTGTAACTGGTCCATATTCGTCTTATCCGAGGGATAGCCAAAAAGGACAACTACATCCCATTTCTCTCTAATAATTGAGGACAAGGGAAGTGGAATCCAACCTGAAGCAGTCTCCACAAGATTAAAAATTTTAACATTTTCAATTTTTTCAAAACTTCTAATTAGAAACCTTGATTCAAAGCCTGCTCTGGCATTTAAAACCACAATATTTGTCTCAGCAGAATATACTCTCAATAATCCCATACGAATATTGTTATACGGATTTGCATCATTAGCTTTCTCTATTTCAATTTCATATTTTTTTATACCCACTTCATCTGGTACAACATGAAAAATCACTTCTCTATTAAAAGCTTGCCGTTGAGTTTCAACCATCTTTTTTTGAATAATCTTTCCATCTTCTTTGAGAATAATTTCCAAAGGCTTACCATCTCCAAGAGGAACAATCTCTGCACGGATTTCAACCGAATCTCCAACTTTAGTGAATTGAGGCAATTCAATTTGTGATATTGAAGGATCCATTGTCGGCATACTATCACCAATGCCAATAGTAAATATGGGGAAAGGTAAATTTATTTCCATAAGACTGGGGTCTTCGCCTTTCGTAACAACACCATCTGATATTAAAATTGCCGCACTTACATTCTCATCTACATGCTTTGATTTGGATTCTTTTATGATGTGAGAAATATCTGTACTCAATCCGTCGAAAACAACTTTATCTAACAAATGAGTTTCACTCTCAATATCATCGCTAAAAATATCATAAATTATGTCTATACCCTCTTTTTTCAACTCCGAATCCATATTTTTTATAGATTCCATCAGCAAGTCCGGAGAAAAATCTTCATGCGCTGTCATACTCAGAGAATTATCGATCCAAACCAACAGCTTCGGAGAGAGATTTCTTACTTTTGTCCATTGCAATACCGGTTTGAGAAAAAGAAATATTATTCCCAAAAACACTGATGTTCTCAAAACAATTAAAAAAATCTTACCTCTACTTGATATGTTTTTTTTAGGAATGTAAAAAGCGAAAAAAATAAGTATTCCAATCGCTACAAGTGCAACAAATGGCCATATGTTTAAATTTTGAAAATGTATTGAGAATTTGGTCATTAAAAAATGTTAATTCAGCGGCAGGTTTGGAACAGCAGAAACATTCAAGGACGAAGTGATTTTATGCTTTATCATCTCTAAACCTGTTCGGGCAATCATTGCTGCATTATCCGTGCAGTATTCCGGCGAAGGGAAAAATATTCTTATACCGAGATTTTTTGCTTCTTTTGAAAATACCCTTCTCAGCCTGGAATTAGCTGCTACACCACCGGCAATCACAAGAGTATTTATATTTTTTTCTTTAGCCATTAAAAAAGTGTTTGTCCTCAACATATCAACAATTGCTTCCTGATAAGAAGCACATAAATCTGGAAGATTGCCCTGTGCCCATTCCTGCCCTTTTTGCTTGACAAGATAAAGCATTGATGTTTTTAAGCCACTAAAACTAAAATCAGTTCTAGATCTTTTTACTTTTGCTCTCGGAAAGTAGTGAAACGTTGGGTCGCCGTTCTTTGAAAACTCATCAATAGCAGGTCCCCCAGGATAACCGAGGTTCAAAATTCTCGCAGCTTTATCAAATGCTTCACCAGCAGCATCATCAACACTTCTACCAAGAATATCATAATCTCCAAAATCTTTCACATTAACAATCTGAGTATGACCTCCCGAAACAAGTAAACACAGAAATGGAAAATTAAGCCCGGAATCTCGAGATAAAAAATTAGCCATAATATGACCTTCTATATGATTCACCGCTAGAAAAGGAATATTTAATGCATAAGATAACCCCTTACCAAAACTCAATCCAACAAGAAGTGCCCCCATCAATCCGGGACCCCTCGTTACCGCTATAGCATCAATGTTATTCAAGCTAATAGAACTTTGATCCAGAGCTTTCTGTGTAAGGCACAGAAGGAGACGCATATGCTCTCTCGAAGCAAATTCCGGTACAACACCTCCATATTCCTGATGAAGAAGCTGAGAAGATATTAAATTTACCATTATATCATTATCTTTAAGAATTGCTACTGAGGTTTCATCACAGGAAGTTTCTATACCTAATACAATCAATTAATGAGTCCTCTCCCGAACCACGCGCACTTCGATTTTTCTTGGAGTCATATTGCTCCATTCAATAACCCCTTTCGGTAAAGAAACTGATGGGATATAGGTAGATTTACCAAACTTCCAACTTTTTGAAAAATCGAAAAATACCTTAATATCCTTCGGCTCCAAAGTCTTAATTAAACTAACTCCTGACGATACCGTTAATGAAATACTAGATGGGCTTAAGTCAACATTAATGTCTTTGGGAACTCCAATAATATCTATCGGAATGTTATCTAAAGTTCTTTCTCCGATTTGTTCTACTTTCTGGATTACTTCAATACTACTTGGAAAAATTGTTACATTATCGGAATCGGATGCTTTTAATTGGAGGTTTACCTCAAGCGGAGTTGATAAATTCGTGCGAGAAAACTCTTCTGTTATTATCTTCTTATATTTTCTAACATAAGTTCTTGGACCACTAATAATCACACTATCAGGATATAACTGGGGATCATCAACTACAATGTAACCTGGAGCCACTTCAATATTCAATTGCGAAATGACTGGTACT
>DAOUYY010000139.1 GCA_030665885.1 Fidelibacterota bacterium | reverse complement strand
TAAGGAAGAGGATAATGAAAAAGTAGTTACAAAATTTAATAATGGTGAAGAATTATTCTCTTCTCATTGGTCGCCGGATGGAAAGCAACTGTCATTTGATTATATGACAAATCATGGACGGGATATTTCTATCTATGATTTGAACTCAGAATCTATTACACTTTTTGAAGGTGAAGTTTATGATACACGAAATCCTTACTTTAGCCCTGATGGGAAATGGCTGTATTTTGCGTCTGACGAAACAGGTATTTTCAACATTTATCGGAAGTCGCTGATAACTAAAGAAAAAGAACTGCTAACAAATGTTTTAGGCGGCGCTTTTATGCCAACGGTCAATGAAAAAGGCGATTTGCTATTCTCACTTTTTGATGATTCTTCATATAAGATTGGTTTGTTAAATGAATATGAGCCGATTGAATCTTTTAAAGCAAGTTATTCTGATTATGCAGAGTCTATACCGGATATGATGCCTGTTAAAAAGTTAAACCATCCAGAGCCGGTAAAATACAAAGACCAGTTTTCTAAAATTTTCATTTTGCCGAAATTAATGATTGATTATGGAACGGTGAAACCGGGATTCTATTTCTATTCAAGTGAAGTTATTGACCGTTTTACCATTTTCGGTGGCACATCCATTAACAAAATTAAAGACCGTGATCTGTTTTTGATTCTGGAGTACCATCAATGGAAGCCAACTTTTCATATAGAAATTTTTAGTATTAGTAGAGGTGTCTTTGATGTAGCGGATACAATCAATTCTGTGCCAGCGAGTTTGGACTATACTTTTGCTCTTACAGAATTTACTTTTGGTATATCCAGTTGGATTAACAGCATTAACCATTTAAGGTTTAACACGACTTATTCGAAGTATAGGACAACAACTGATACCAAAATACCCTTTGAAAAACTTTATCAAAATGGATTTAGCTACGATTACTATAATGGATTAAATTTTAATCTGAATTGGAGATTTAGGAAAATTCGGCCTAATGTAAATATAGATACTAACCCCAATAATGGTATTTTACTCAATACGGTTATTTCACGTAATTATGATAAATTTATAAAGGGCTTTGATGTCAATAACTCCTACGGTACTTTAGAGGTAGATTTTCGTAATAATTATTACTGGAAGATAGAGCATGAAGGCATCTGGCATCACAAATATCCAGTTGTTGATAAATTGATTGGAAGCTTAAAATGGAAGATAGGATGGATCTCCAAATATGACATAGATTCCTTTTTTAACTTTTTTGCCGGAGGAATGCCGGGACTTCAAGGATACCCATTTTATAGCATTGAGGGAAGAAACTTATTCAGTTTGCATTATACATTCAGATTTCCTTTGTTTGTAGAAAAAGATGTGCAGTTGCTGCCGTTTAACTTGCAGAATGCTTTTATAGCCACATATTTTGAAGCAGGAAATGCGTGGAATCAGGTAGAAGGTTATAAAAATTTGAGATGGGGAACTCTTATAGATGATCCGATAAATATTATAAAAAGTGTTGCTAATGATTTTAAAAAAGACATAGGTTTTCAACTCAGATTCAGTGGATTTTCTTTTTATGCTTATCCCACAGCTATTAGCTTAGATTTTGTTTATGGAATGGATAAATTTGAGGTAATGGATAGGCAGGGTAACATTCACGATTATGGAAAAGAGTGGAGAAGCTATTTAACAATTTTATTTGGACTGTAATGGAGGTGATATGAAAAGTAGATTATTGACCATTTCATTTATCTTAGTTATTGCTATCCCAGTGTTGATATTTGGACAGGGCTTTTCTCTTGATAATAGCACATCATCCACTCAACGGAGTGCATTATTAGCAAATTTGAAGTACGGACAGGTTGAAACAGAGCAAGACTCCTTTGTGTTTGTTTACGAAAAATCGCCGGGGAGAGCATTTCTACTGTCAGTAATTATTCCAGGTGCAGGTGAATTCTATGCAGGTGCAAAATGGCGGGCATTAATTTTCGCTAGTATAGAAGTTAGTTCATGGGTCATGCGCAGTCAATACGAGAAAAAAGGTGACAGGATAGAGAGACAATATAAAAGATATGCAGATGAACACTGGGACTTGGGTAGATGGTTCCGAAGTGGTTTGACGAATGAGAGTTGTGGATTGGAAGGAAGTCACAGCATCTGGGTTTATTATGATGGGCAGGAATATATGGCAAATGATTCCTTAAATGAATATATACCTGGCTATTTAGATTTAGCTTCTGAGATACAGTCTGTTAAAACGCATGAATTTTACGAAAACATTGGTAAATATGATCAATTTGCTTGTGGCTGGAATGATTTTGATAGCACATTGACAGACACAGTTTTAATGAGTCCTTTTAGAGATAAATACCTTACAGATAGATATGAATGTAATCAAGCTTTAAAGATGGCTACGAATTTCGTTACTGCTATTATGTTCAACCATTTAATAAGTGCCTTCGACGCTATTATTGCGGCAAAGGGCTATTCATCGGAGGAGAAAAAATATAGCTGGAATTTGGGATTGATTACTGATTATAGATATCGAAATCCGCTGCGTGGGGTAAGGCTTTCGGTTGCATTTTAATAAAGTAATAGAGAAACTTATAACTGGTTTTTAAAGAGCAGAATTTGCTCTCTTAACAACACAATAGAATTATAGTATGGTTAACAGGAAACAGAGGTATAATTTATTAGCATTCAGTCTAATATTTATAATATTTTTCCTTACAGATTGTGCAGGAAAGAAAGAAAAAACTTTTACTGATTACAGGAAATATTATGATAAAGGCGTTGTAGCTTTTAAGAAAAAGAAGTGGGAAAAAGCGATAGAAAATTTTAGTATGGCGCTTTTGAATAGTCCCGGCGGTGAATTAGCAGATGATGCCCAGTTTTATTTAGGAGAATGTTACTTCAACAAAAAAGAATATTTGTTAGCAATATCCGAATATCAGCAGCTGACAGAACGTTATACATATAGTCCATTAGTTGAGGATGCTTATTATAAAATAGCCTTTTCCTATTTTAAGCTTTCACCAAAGTATCAGCTAGCTCAGGAAAGCACATTAAAATCTCTTCAAAGTCTTCAGGATTTTTTAGATGCATTTCCGGATAGCAAGTATCGTGGAGATGTGGAGGAAAAGATCCAGGGAGTTCGTAATAAACTGGCAAGGAAAATATATGAGAGTGGATGTCTTTATAGAAAATTGGAAGAATGGGATTCTGCTATTATTTATTTAGATAATTTACTTGAGACTTATTATGATACTAAGTGGGCATTAGAAGCAAAATTGGAAAAAGCACATTGTCTCATCAAACTGAGGAAATTCGACGAATACAATAAACTTATAGCGGAAATTGAAAACGATGATAACTCTCTTAAGCTAAAGGAGCGTTTAGAATACCTTAAAATCCTGAACAAAAGAGAGCAGGGGAAAATCGAGAAGGAGCGAAAGAAAAAACAGAAATGAACATCTGTTTATTCGGGGGTACATTCGACCCACCTCACATTGGTCATTTAATTATTGCTGAATCCATTTTAAGCGATCTTGACATTGATAAAATCATTTTTATCCCCTCATCAATCCCACCTCACAAACCGCTACATTCCTATTCTTCAGCATCATCAAGAGTTGAAATGTTACAAATTTCTATTAAAGGAACACCTGCTTTTCAAATATCCGATATTGAGTTAAATCGCCCCGGTGCATCTTATTCCGTTGATACTATTAAACAAATTAAGTCACAGATGAGTTTATCTAAGGAAGAATTGTATTTTGTGATAGGAGGTGACAGCCTTATTGAATTTCAGATGTGGAAAAACCCGCATGAGATACTTTCGCTTGCCCAGGTGATTATCGCACCAAGACCTTCATTTACCAAGGATATGGTTAAGCCCGAATTCCTCGAGCAGGTTCAATTTTTAGATACTCCACAGATAGATATTTCATCAAGTATGATTAGGGAAAGAGTGAGAGAGAAAAAATCAATTCGCTATTATGTAATCCCTGAAGTTCTGGAATACATTCAAGAAAAAAGACTTTATATATAGCCTGAATTAATCTCCATTCGCATCGGTAATCAGAGAACCAAAAGAGCTGCTGACAAGTTCTTTGAATTATAATTTTATACAAAATAAAACTATCTTCCATTCTTGTTTAACGAGAAGGATTTTAATATATTTTATGTTATGAAACTGAATGTCAGAAATTTCTCTATTATTGCTCATATAGACCACGGAAAGTCTACACTTGCGGACAGAATGTTAGAATTTACAGGAACAGTTGGTCCTAGGGAAATGAAGGCTCAGGTGCTCGATGATATGGAGCTTGAACGAGAGAGAGGAATTACTATAAAATCGCATCCCATTCAGATGGACTATATAAACCCAGATGGTAAAGAGTATATTCTAAATTTGATTGATACGCCAGGGCATGTGGATTTTTCTTATGAAGTTTCACGCAGTCTTGCTGCATGTGAAGGCGTATTACTTCTGGTTGATGCATCTCAGGGTGTAGAAGCTCAAACGGTCAGTAATGCTTATCTTGCTATAGAAAATGATCTTGTTATTATTCCTATCGTAAACAAAATAGATTTGCCAGGTGCAATGATTCCGGAAGCGAAACGCCAGATAGTTGATCTTATCGGATGCAATGAGGGTGAGATAATTCTGGTGAGCGCTAAGACAGGGGAAGGTCTTCAAGAAGTTTTTAATGCTATTACTGACAGAATTCCTCCGCCAGAATATTGTCCGGAAAAGCCTTTTAGAGCGCTAATTTTTGACTCTACATTTGATTCATTTCGCGGTGCAATACCGTATATAAGAGTTTTTGACGGCGAAATAAAAACAGGTGAGCACATTCGCTTTTTTTCAAGTAATTCTACTTATGAGGTTGCAGAGGTTGGTGTTTTTAAAATGCACCGGAAAAAAACTCATAAATTGGTTTCTGGTGATGTTGGCTACATTATTGGCGGGGTGAAGGATATTTCAAAGGTAAATGTTGGTGATACTATTACATCCAAGATTAATCCTGCCACTGAAGGGTTACCAGGATATAAGGAAATCAAACCAATGGTTTTTAGTGGAATGTATCCAGTTGATAGTGAAGATTTTGAAGATTTACGGTCTTCGTTAGAGAAAATGAAGCTCAATGATTCATCACTTATTTATGAGGCGGAAACCTCAAATGCACTGGGTTTTGGCTTTCGTTGCGGATATCTTGGGTTATTGCACATGGAGGTTGTCCAGGAACGTCTTGAAAGGGAATTCGACCTTGATTTGATTACTACAATGCCAAATGTAAAATATGAGGCATATTTAAAAAATGGGCATAAGAAAGAAATTGACAATCCTTCAGACATGCCTGATGCGGGAGATATTGAAAAATTGAAAGAGCCTTATGTCAAAGCAGAAATCATCGTCCCGGTAAGTTATTTAGGCAATATCTTAAAACTTTGCCAGGAAAAGAGAGGTATATATAAAACTACCCATTATTTAGATTCTAATAAAGTTCAATTGATTTACGAATTACCACTTGGGGAGATTGTTTTCGATTTTTATGATAGATTGAAATCTGTTTCGAAAGGATATGCTTCATTTGATTATGATCAAATCGGATTTCGAGAAGCTGACCTGGTAAAATTGGATATTCTGATAAATGGGGAATCCGTTGATGCTCTTTCCTGGATTGTTCATAGAGAAAACGCTTATTTTCGAGGCAGAGATTTATGCCAGAAGCTTAAGGAATTGATTCCGAGACAACTTTTTGTGGTTGTAATTCAGGCATCAATTGGCTCTAAAATCATTGCCCGCTCTACAGTACGTGCTTTGAGAAAGAACGTTACGGCGAAATGCTATGGTGGTGATATTACAAGGAAGAGGAAATTGCTTGAAAAGCAGAAAGCAGGTAAGCGGCGAATGAAACAGGTTGGCAAGGTTGAAGTTCCTCAAGAAGCATTTTTAGCAGTGTTGAAGATTGAACATTAGCCTTAATAATATCAAATTGCAAATATCGTATAAGTTCACCACCGAAAGACACTGAATATCACAGAAAAGATATAATATGTATAAATTCACTTTCCTCATTTATGAAATAATAATAGGTATTCCTGACTCGTCGAGAATAAATAATAATTCAGTGTAACTCCGTGAAAATCAGTGGTTAACTATTACCAAATATCAAATTTCAAATTTCAAAATATTTACTGTGTCAATTTCAGGTGTTATTTTGCTAAATGTGATTTGGTAATGCGTATTCCGATATGAATTTAATAAAATCATACTGGCAGCAGTCAAAATCTCCTTTTTATAGTTTAATTTTTACTATTCCTCTGTTAGTAACCTATGAGGTTATGATCTTTTCTTTTAACCATTCGGATATAATTGGTTTGAGAAATGGAGCGGATGTTTTATTTCGGCAATTCTTTGCAGTTTTTAATATATATGGATTCTATATTGTAGGCTTTGTAGTTCTTCTTGCATTGTTAGTATCTTACTATTTTTATTCCAAGCGTGAAATATATGGTAAGTTTCAAGGAAAATTCTTTATTCTGATGATATTGGAAAGTCTTCTATATGCACTAGTAATGTTTATTGTAGTTGATAAAATTGGGAAATATTTTATGTCGGTTGGAGCGAATCCGGATACGAATAGATTAATTGTTCTTGCACTCGGTGCAGGAGTTTATGAAGAGTTTATTTTCAGAGTAGTGCTTGTGAGCGGTTGTCTGTTTTTCCTTCGAGATTTGTTGAAATTAAATCCATTGGTATCTGTGATACTCTCGGTACTTTTTGCCTCTCTTGTATTTTCTAT
>DAOUYY010000214.1 GCA_030665885.1 Fidelibacterota bacterium | reverse complement strand
AGAAGGATTAAAGGGAATTCTTTTGACTCAAGTCCGAAATGTTTATTGGATGACTGCCGGTCTTGCCAACAACCAAATTGTCCTTAATAAAGATGTTGGAGCCGCTTCACTTCTAATAATGAGAGATGGAGAAAAATATGTCATTTGCAATGGGAGTGAAGCAGGAAGATTAATGGACGAAACTTTGGGAGACTTGGGCTATGAACTGAAAATGTTCAACTGGTATGAATCTAATCCCAAAAAAGATATAAGGAGCAAAATAATATACGATCTTGCCAATGGTGGAAAAATTGGTAGTGATATTGATTATCCAGGTACAGTTTTAAAATCAGATGAATTTGCAAAATTGCGATTCAGCCTCACCGATACGGAAATTAAAAGGTACAGATGGCTGGGTAAAGAAACAACAGAAGCGGTTGCTGAAGTTTGTCGTAAGATCAAACCTGGTATGAACGAATTTGAGATTGAGTATATGACCGCCAATGCCTTACGTGCCAGAGGGATTTTCCCCACTGTACTTTTGATTTCAGTTGATGAACGTATATATAAATATCGTCATGCGCTTGCAGGCGGAGCAATATTGAAAAAGTATGCAATGGTTAATGTTGTTGCTGAAAAATGGGGAATGCCAATAGCAGTTACCCGTTTCGTCCACTTCGGTCCGCTTCCTGAGGAACTTGCGAAGAAAATAAAAGCTGCGGCAGAGGTTAATGCGAACTATGAAGCTGCTACAGTTCCAGGGAAAAAATTGTCTGATATATTTGAAGGATGTAAGACATGGTACGCTGACGTTGGTTTTGAAGGTGAATGGCAGAAACATCACCAGGGTGGAGCAATCGGTTATAATGATCGTGAATATTGCATTTATCCCCATATCGATGGAACTGTTCAGGAAAATCAAGCTTTTGCATGGAATCCGACAATTACAGGGGCTAAAATTGAGGATACGATTATTTCTTATAAGGACAGCATTAAAGTCATCACAGTATCTAAGGATTGGCCCATGATACCAATTACCGTCAATGGCAAAATATACAAACAACCGGACATTCTAATCCGCTAATTAAGAATATGGAACGGATTTACCATATTAATTAAAATTACAACAATCATAAAATATTTCCATTGCAATTTTTTGACTTTTTGACTTAGTATAACTGAGAATTAAACATGATACAATTATCTTTTTCTGATCATCCTCATAGAAGATACAATCCTCTTTCGGGAGAATGGGTCTTAGTATCACCTCATCGTACCAAACGACCATGGCGTGGAAAACAGGAAACAACCCCTTCACAGAATCGACCTTCGTATGATCCAAAGTGTTATCTCTGTCCCGGTAATGCTCGTGCTAATGGAAAAATAAACCCAAAATATAGTTCCACCTATGTCTTTACCAACGATTTTGCAGCACTGCTCTCTAATACTCCAACAGTAAAAAATTCTATTAATCCTTTAATGCAGAGTGAAAGTTTACAGGGTACATGCCGGGTTATCTGTTTTTCACCTCGCCATGATTTGACATTGGCGGAAATGTCTATTGAGGAGGTCCAGTGTGTAATTGATGTTTGGGCTGATCAAGTCACGGAGCTGGGTAAGCGGTATCGTTGGATTCAGATATTTGAGAACAAAGGCGAAATAATGGGCTGTTCTAATCCTCATCCACATGGACAAGTATGGGCAGAAACAGTGCTCCCAAGTGAACCCTTTAAGGAGGATCGTCAGCAGGTTCTTTATTTTAAAGAAAATGATTCCATAATGCTATTAGACTACATAAATATAGAATATGAGCAGAAAGATCGGATTGTTGTAGAAAATGAACATTGGATAGCAATCGTTCCTTTTTGGGCGTTCTGGCCTTTTGAAACAATGTTACTGCCTCGCCGACATGTCTTACGTTTGCCGGAGTTGGCAATCGCGGAAAAAGTAAGTCTTTCTAAAATCCTTAAAAACCTACTGATAAAATATGACAACCTCTTCAATGTTTCATTTCCCTACACTATGGGATGGCATGGAGCTCCTACAGATCCGGGGAATTATACACACTGGCAATTGCATGCACACTTCTATCCACCTCTTCTCCGATCAAGTACTGTTAAGAAATTTGTTGTAGGATATGAAATGCTTTCAGAGGCACAACGTGATTTAACCCAGGAACAGGCTGCAGGTCGTTTAAGAAATTTATCGGATATTCACTACAAACTGCGGGATTCGCAAGTCAAAGAATAATAGAAATTGATTTAAGAACAAGGATTAACGATATTTGATTCACCCCGTGAAATAATCCCACCAAGTTGCAGATTGGTTGTCCTTGAGAGTATTTCACGGGGTAAAGGAGTTAAAAACCGATGAATAAATTCGAATTGGAAGAACGCTTAATTAACTTTTCAGTATTAATTATTAAGATAGCGAATGAATTACCGAATATAAGAGCAGGAAATCATTTATCAGGACAATTGATTCGTTCAGGAACATCTGCTTCATTAAATTATGGAGAATCACAAAGCGGTGAATCCCGAAAAGACTTCATTTACCCCGTTAGATAATTAATAAATTGATAAAAGACAATATCTTAAACGAAATATCTAACGGGGTGAATAAAATAAAAATTGCGTTGAAAGAATTAAGAGAAACTTTCGTTTGTTTGAAAATCATTCACAGAACGAGAATGTTTAAATCAGAAGAAAAAATTAAAACAGCAATGAAAGAAAATGATGAATTAATTTCAATATTCGTAAAAAGCGTGGAAACTGCACAAAAGAATTTGGAAAAATAGTCCTGATAGTATCGGGATTAAATCAGCAATAAATCTAAAATCACTATTCGTTAATCCTTGTTCTGAGATTTAGAGAAAATGAATATGACCAGCACATAAAAAAGTATAAAAAATAGGTCGGAAAGTGGAAAAATTAATGGCAATAATTATACACTACTTTGGTTATAAACTTAAAATATTTAACATTAAAAGCACTATATTTTTTATACAAGACCAGTATATTCAATAAATCGTAATTAAATAACATTGTCATCTACCGATATATAAAATTAAATAATAAAAGAAGGAGACATGTTTAAAATTGTAAAAGAGAAATTTGGTGAACTTACAAAGATAAAAATTGAGAATTCCGACACTCGGGAGTATATATCAATTATTCCTGAATTTGGAGGAAATGTCAATGAAATCGCTTTAGCCAAGGAAGGTAAGATATATTCAATTTTAAATGGCTACGAAACACCAGCAGAAATTATTAAAAATGACTATTTTAAAAGTGCAAAACTTATACCCTTCCCAAACAGAATTGAAGATGGAAAATATTCCTTCAACGGAAAAGATTATCAATTACCGATCAATAAACCTGACGAGAATCACGCAATCCATGGATTTGTATGGAATAAAAAACTTACTTTACAAAAAAAAGAGATCCGGGATAAATACACATCGGTGCAATTTGAATATATATATAATGGATCACTTCCAGGTTACCCGTTTAAAACCAGGCTGCGTATAATTTACTTCCTGATCTCAGAAAAAGGATTTAAATGTTCAACTGAAATAAAGAATATCGACAGATGTAAAATTCCTGTTGGAGACGGCTGGCATCCATATTTTAAAACAAGTGGTAAAGTAGATGAACTAATGCTAAAGATACCTGCAAAATATAAAACAGATGTCGATTCAAGAATGATTCCAACAGGGAAGCGATTACTCTATAATGATTATATTAAATTGGTAAAAATCGGCGATACAAAGTTCGATACAGGATTTCCAATTATGCAAAACGGTGGATCTGTTACAACGGAGATCTATGACCCCAAAGTTGACCTGAAAATTAAAATCTGGCAGGAGACCGGCAAATGGAAATATAACTATCTGCAAATTTATATTCCCCCCTCAAGAAAATCGATCGCAATTGAACCGATGACGTGCAAGATAAATGGTTTTAATAATAAAGAAGGTCTCATAGTTCTTCAACCGAACGAGTCATTTAAAGCAAGCTATGGAGTGAATATAGAATAGTGGCAGTCTTCAGTAGGTAGTGTGCAGTAAGCAGTATTAAAGAAAGAGATAATATGCAAAATAGGATGGATGCGGTCAAACTATTAAATAGCCCAAAAACTAAAGAATTGTTTTATAAACTTTATGGGAAAGACGATAGTGTTATTCAAGAACAATTTAAAAGATACAGAAAAATTGTAAAACAATATCAAAATTATTTCTATGCCACTCCTGTGCATTTGTTCAGTGCACCAGGCAGAACCGAAATCGGTGGAAATCATACCGACCACAATGC
>DAOUYY010000221.1 GCA_030665885.1 Fidelibacterota bacterium | reverse complement strand
ATATCTCCAATTTTGTGGAGACTGTTTGATGATATTTCTTTACCATCTAATGCAAAATGGTCAGAGTATGAATCATTGGTAATCGAAATTTATAATAGATATTTCAATAGTATACAGGAGCTATCTTTTCGTGAAGCTATTTTAAAGATTCGAAGAATCTGTAAAAAAATGTCAAAATTAGCTGGTTCAAATGAGGATATTTCACTAAGTCGATATTCCTTAGCGCTGAACAGATTTCTTGGATCGGAAGTTTTAGGTACTTCGAGAAATGTTCAAAGTAAAGCAGTATATGTCTCAAATGTAATGGATGCAAGAGGGAAAATATTTGATGGGGTTATTCTACTTGGTATGGTAGATAGCGAATTTCCTGCTATCAGAATGGAAAACCCATTGCTAAATAATGAGTTAAGGAGAGAACTAAATGAAGCCGCTTGTGAAGGAATTTTATCTGAGACCGGAACCGATTTAGACGAGGAGAAGCTTCTTTTCTATTTGGCGTTGTCAAGGGTTAAAGAGCGACTTTTGATAACTTTTCCTGAATTGAGCATAAATGGTCAACAGTATCCCGTTTCACCTTTTGTTGAAGAGGTTTTTAAATGTTTTAAAATGTCAAATAATCTGGATTGTGAAAACAGAGAAATTTCCTATGAGGTTATTCCAGCTTCAAATGTAATACCGGAGATTGATGAGATTGCATCAGAGGGGGATATTAAACAATTACCATTTGCTTCAAATTGGACAGATAATGATAAGAACTTTTTCAGGGCAATTATTAAGTCCGAAGTTTATAATGAGATTGAAAAGGCGGTAGATATTGAAAAAAGCCGTTTTGAAAACATTCCATGTAGATGGAATGGCGTGCTTTGCGAAAAAAGCCCTTTTCCTGACTTTTTGAAGAGACCTTTTTCTGTAACACGAATCCAGGATTATGCCTGGTGTCCTTTTCTGTATTTATGCAGGCATATCTTAAAAATTTTCACGCCTGAAGAGCCTACAATGGACTTAACTCCAATTGCGGATGGTCTGCTCATTCATAAGGTGCTGGAGAATTTCGTTGAGCGATTTGTTAAAACGGGTAAAATGGACTGGAAAGATTATTTAGAAACTGAAATAGAAGAAAAAATTAATACTAATATATCCGAGATAAATCGGAGTTATCGTCCGCAGTTTAAATTTCTTCCAAATGGAATCTGGTCAAAGCGGATTGAAGATATTAAGAATGGGCTTGAGGCTTTTGTTGATATTGAAAGAAAATTTTCTGATAAGGGATTTTATCCGGCATATTTAGAAGCCAATTTCTTAATCAAAAATAGTATTTTTACAGTGAAAATAGGAGATAAGCAAGAACCGGTAGAAATTAGAGGGAAAATAGATAGAATTGATTTAGATGCTTCAGGTCAGGAAGTAATTATTATTGAATACAAACGCTCTTCTGCTTCGGTTCAGGACCCTCAAAAAGGAGTTGCAGACAGTATCTATTTTCAACTTCCTTTGTATCTGATCGCTGCTAAAAATCTCTTCAAGAATAAAGATATTTGCGGAGCGTTTTCTTATGTATTTAGAGAAGGTAAGAGGAGGAAAGGGGTTTTGACCAAACAAATTCTGGGTAGAAACTCCTTAATAACTAATGAAGAAATGGAAGACCTTTTAGAAATGACAATAGTTAAGGTTCAGGAAAAACTTAACGGTATTGCTGATGGAAACTTTTTTTTAAAACCGTTCGATTTTAAAAGATGTGTCCCGAATAGCTGTGAATTCTTTGATTTATGCCGAATAGACCCCAAAAGTTTTAGGTTTTAAGTGATTTTCAGGGGAAATGAAGATTTTTCACAAGAATAAACATTGGAATAGAAGAATGATGAGAGCGCCGGAACTTGTGCAGGCTAAATTGACTACGTCGTTATCAATCCATTTTACACCTGATATTAATTTGGTAGGATATGTACCGCAATGTATAATTTTTTCAGTGATTTTACTGCAATTGGGACATTTGTATTGTGCCTGTATAGTGGCACCAATGACGGAATCTATCAAAGCACCGAGTATTCCGCTGATAACTATAATAATGAATAAACTTATTAATGATTCACTAAGCGGGAAGAGTCCACTTAAAGTTAAAATTCCTGCTCCCATGAGGAAACCGGAGGTTCCGAGAGCAGTTACACCTCCTGATGTACCGACTGGAACTTTTTCAAATGTTATAATGTCTCTGGGTTTGCTTCGTGAAAAAATGCCGATTTCCGTTCCCCAGGTATCTGCTGTTGCAGCTGCTAATGACCCGAGAAACATCAAGTAGAAGATTTCGTTATGCGTGTAGAAATAGAGAATTGCCATAATCAAAGATATGCCGCCATTAGCGAAAACCTGTAGGATATCACGATTGCTGCCTTTTTCAACAAGACCCTTTAATATTGTTTTACGTAGTTTACCGATTTTGGAGAGGATTGAAGAAAGAACGAAAAAAGTAACCATTGGTACTACCCAGAAGATGCCACCTATTGAAAATACTATCGAACCTAACAGCATTGCGCCTGCAGCGCCGCCAAGTGTTAATGCTTTTAGTCTGTATGCGACGAATGCAAGCAGGAATGAGAAAATGACCCATCCGAATACTGTTAATTGTTCCGGAAAAGGCAATTTTTGCATTATGTCAAGCATAAGAGCGCTAAAAAGCGGTAAGGTCAAATTATCTGAACCGGCATGTGAAATTGCCTCGCTTAAAGATGCTACAGTAGCGATAACCATCCCGGTGATAAGCAAACTTGTAATATTTGGCATCGGGGAGGAACTGATTAAACGAAAAGGGTATAATACTAAAGTTGAAATAATAAAGACACTTACAAATACTGTTAATGAGCCGCGAAGAGTTTTAGTATCTTTCCAGAATCTGAAGGAGTGTCTGTTTTTTGCGGTTCTACCAATAATTGATGCCAGTGGATCGGATATTGTCATTATTAACATTCCGATAATCAAAATAACAGGGTCTGATTTCCAGTAAAGAAGAATGAGAATTAAAAATGTGATAGGGAAGAAAACAGTGCCATACGATTTCCGTTCAGTTGTATGCATTCCTTTCATGCGTTCTTTTTTTAAAGCGATGGTATTTAAAATAATGAAAATTGAAGCTAATACAGCTGGTGGAACAGGAGATATGAAAAGGAATGGACTGATAATTACCAGAAGCCCAACTCCAACATGCACCATCTGCCGGGTGTTTTCACCGGAGATTTTAAGTTTCTTTCGGAAAACATCGCTTAAAGCAACGAACCCGAGGATTATAAATAGAAAAATAAAAAAAGTTATCCATTCTGAACTAAAAGGCTGGTATGTAGGCACTTTTCCCTCATTTTTTAATGGAGTTATTTTATTACATCTAATGATTTTTTCCAAGATGTTTAAAGACAGTTTACGTAAATGTTGATTGTGGAGATAAAAAGTTGAATGACTATCTAAAATCCTCAAATAGTATTAACGAGTCTCAACTTGTGTGCGCTGCTGCGGGGACAGGAAAGACTAAAGTATTAGTCGATCGCTACCTGAATATTTTGAGGTCAAAACAGGCAGGAATAGAACAAATAATCGCAATTACGTTTACAGAGAAAGCAGCTAACGAGATGAAGAGCAGGATCAGAGATAGATTGAACAAAAACTCGCTGGGATTTTCACACAATGAAATAGTAAAACTGGTTGATAAAATAAATACCGCTCCGATTTCTACAGTTCACAGCTTCTGTGGTCGCCTTTTACATGAAAATATATCGTTGTTAGATATTGACCCACTTTTCAGAATTGTGGATGAAGTTGAGGAATTAGTTTTACGCAGTGATTTTACTGAAAAATTTCTTAATGAGAGGTTAAAATCGAATAATGCTGATTTACTTCATCTTTTGGAGTTTGCAGATTTATCAGTTGTAAAAAATATTCTTAATGTTGCCTGGTCGAAGCAGTCAGAGTGTTTAATCTGCTTTAACGAGATAGCCGACAACTCTATAAGTGTATTAGTTAATTCACTCAAAGATA
>DAOUYY010000174.1 GCA_030665885.1 Fidelibacterota bacterium | reverse complement strand
TGGTGTTGATGAACCAAGACAAAAGATTTATAAAAATACTGCCTTAGGCGCCTCTTTTAATGCACTCGATACACCGCGATATCTTTTAACTGAGGATAACAAAACCTTAAGAGATATTGCCGCTCAGGTGCCTTATGATGCTGTCTATATTATGGTGAATAGTGAACGTTATGGAGGAGGCGGAATATATAATTTTTTTGGCATATTCACAGCAAATGAAGGACAGTGGAATGAGCACGTTTTTCTGCATGAATTTGGGCACTCTTTTGCCGGTCTGGCAGATGAGTACTATACCTCTAATGTTGCCTATGATGAGTTCTATCCAAAGGGAGCTGAGCCGACAGAACCAAATATAACGGCTTTAATGGACCCGTATAACCTAAAATGGAAAGATTTAGTAACACCTGGAATTGATATTCCTACAGAATGGGCGAAAGACGAATTTGATAGTTTGAATATGGCTGTGCTGAGTATCCGAAGAGAAATGAGTGAAAGATTAAAGCAGATGAGGAAAGAAGGTGCTTCAGAAAAGGAAATTGGGGAAGTGAAACAGCAATTCGATGATCAAGTCGAGAAAACACGGAGTAAAGTCACGAAGTTTATTCTGGAGCATCCAGCAAGAGGTAAAATTGGTGCTTTCGAAGGCGCTGGCTATAAAAGCACTGGACTTTATAGGCCTACTTTGAACTCCATCATGAATAGGTTTAATAATGAAGACAAATGCTTTTATAAAGTAAGTGAACAAACAATTATAAACAGAATCAAGTATTACTCCGAATAATTAGCAAACAATTTTTTCGCTTTGTAAAAACAATGATGAACGACGTAAAATCGATATATGAAAAAATGGATTAGTTCTGTTGCCATATTAAAATATGGAAACAAGAGAATTAATATTTAATATTTAGTAAAAGGTAGGATGGAAGATAAGAGACCAATCAGATTAGAAAGTTATACAAGATGGAGACCTAATAAGGATTGGCTAAAGATATCGACCATTGATGTGCATACTGAAGGTGAACCTTTGCGAGTTATAGTCAGTGGTTTTCCTGAGTTACATGGGGACACGATTCTGGATCGCCGTCACTATGCAAAAGAGGAATTTGATCATTTAAGAAGAGCGCTTATGTGGGAACCACGTGGACATGCTGATATGTATGGTTGCATTATTACTCCTGCTGTAACTTCTGAAGCAGATTTTGGCATTTTATTTCTACATAATGAGGGATTCAGTACTATGTGCGGTCATGGTATCATTGGAGTAACGAAGGTAGTGCTTGAAACCGGTATGCTGCCGATGAACATACCTGAAACGACGATGAAAATTGATACTCCCGCTGGGCTGGTTACATCTCATGCCAGAATAGAGAATGGGAAAGTTAAAAGTATTTATTTTCATAATGTTCCTTCATTTGTGCTTGTACTTGATGAAATGGTTGATGTGCCCGGTTTTGGCAAAGTGAAATATGATATTGCATTTGGTGGCGCATTTTATGCCTTTGTTCAAGCAGAGGATGTTGGATTAACATTAGCCCCAGAAAATTACCAGCTGTTGGTTGAAAGAGGAATGAATATAAAAAGGGCAGTAGTAAAGAGTTATCCAATAACTCATCCATTTGACAAAGATTTAAGCTTTCTCTATGGGACAATTTTCATTGGTTCTCCTTTAACTGAAGGTGCTGATAGTCGAAATGTCTGCATCTTTGCAGAAGGTGAAGTTGATAGAAGTCCGACAGGAACCGGTGTCAGTGCCCGCATGGCACTACATTATGGTCGAGGGGAAATTGGCTTGAATGAATCAATGGTTATTGAAAGTATTATCGGAACAAAATTTAGAGGAAGTATAGTAAAAACTACGAATTTTGGTCCATATAAAGCAGTTATTCCTGAGGTTGAGGGCAGGGCATTCATTACTGGAAGAAGTGAATTTTTAATTGATCCTGATGACCCTCTAAAGTACGGGTTCACTGTCAGGTGAGATATATTAAAAGGTGACAAGATAAATAGTAGAAGTATCAGATTCCTTTCTGCGGAGGATGTAAGAAAGTCACTGCCAATGAAGCAGGCAATAGATACAATGAGAGATGCCTTTGTCCAGTTGTCAATGAATCAAGCTGTTGTTCCACTTCGGTTGGGTATTGATATACCAGAACACAATGGCGGCGCTCTCTTTATGCCTGTTTATCTTCCCAAGAATAAACAGGTAGGACTAAAGGTAGTATCTGTCTTCAAAAATAATCCTGAGAAGGGGCTGCCGATGATACATGCCATGGTGATGGTAATGGATGCTGTTAATGGATGTCCGTTAGCGGTAATGGATGGTGAATATCTCACTGCATTGCGTACCGGTGCCGCTTCAGGTCTTGCAACAGATTTGCTATCTCGGAAAGATGCTGAGGTCGTAACTATCATTGGGGCAGGTGTACAAGGGAAAACTCAACTGGAAGCAGTCTGTGCAGTTAGATCAATCAAGAAGGCTTATATACTTGATATAGACTTACAACGAGCGACTGAATTTGCTAAAGAAATGAGCGAACGTTTATCTATTCCAGTCGATTTTATTGAAAAATCTGAAATGCTTCGTCAATCTTATGTAATTTGCACTGCGACGTCTTCTCATGATCCTGTGTTTTCCGATAATGATTTAAAACCAGGTGTACATATTAATGGTATTGGTTCTTATAGACCAGATATGCAAGAGATTCCAGTAGAGACTATTGTTCGAGCAAAGGTTGTAGTTGATTCCAAAGAATCTTGTTTATCTGAAGCAGGTGACATCATTATTCCATTGCAAGAGGGGCTTATTGATGAAAATCACATCTACGCTGAAATCGGGGAGATTGCAGCCGGAAGTAAGATTGGAAGGGAATCGAGGAAAGAAATAACGGTGTTTAAATCTGTGGGGAATGCGGTGCAGGATTTAGCAGCTGCGAGTCGGGTTATAGAAACGGCAAGAGTACAAAATTTAGGGACTGAGATTTCATTATAAAAAATAGGAGTATGCATGTTTAAAAATCATCCTAAGGGATTGGCAATAATTTTTTTCACTGAAATGTGGGAGCGGTTTGGGTTCTATATCATGATGGCAATATTTGTCTTATATATGGACAAGGAGTTTGGATGGTCGGACTCGCAGAAAGGAGATTTTTACGGATGGTTTCTGGGTGCTGTTTACTTTATTCCTGTTCTTGGTGGCTGGATTGGCGATAGGTTGTTAGGTCAGATCAAAACGATCATATTAGGTGCTGTGTTAATGGTATTTGGATATATAGCGCTTGCATTTTCATCTCTACAACTTATTTCATTTTTCTATATTGGTCTATTTCTTGTAGCATTTGGAACTGGAGTGTTTAAAGTAAATATGTCTGTGTTAGTAGGGAATTTATACAAAGATAACGTCCATCTAAAAGACGCTGGCTATAATATTTATTATATGGGTGTCAATTTGGGCGCATTTATTGCTCCCTTAGCGGCAACTGTAATATACAACCTGTTTCATAGTTATAATATATCATTCGCAGCGGCTTCAGTTGGCATGCTCGCTTCACTTGTCATTTTTTTAAGGGGAAAGAAAATTCTATACTCAATAGATACAAATGAGGCTGGTAAATTTTTAAGTGACAATAACGCAGCGGAAAAAGGACCAATTATGTCGAAAAAAGAGGAGCGGCAGCGAATAGTGACTCTGTGTGTTTTATTTGTGATCGTTATATTCTTTTGGGTAGGTTTTTATCAAAATGGTTTTGCTCTGACTCTTTTTGCTGAAAGATCAACAATTAAATCTGATGTGCTACGACCTGAAACGTATCAGTCTTTTAATCCTTTTTTCATATTACTTTTGACGCCATTACTGGTTATGTTTTTTAATAGACTTAGAAAAAAGGGAAAAGAGCCGTCAACTCCCGTAAAAATATTTATCGGGATGATAATTATGGGGAGTTCTATGTTGATTATGACTGTTGCTTCGCTCTCAGGAGGTAATCATGATATTAATATTATGTCGCCAATGTGGTTAATTGTCACTTATTTGGTTGTAACGCTTTCTGAAATACATATTTCACCAATGGGAATGTCTTATGTTTCGAAGGTAGCACCACCTAAAATACAGGGCTTAATGATGGGGCTCTGGTTTGGAGCAACTGCTGTGGGTAGTTATGGGTCAGGGATGCTGGGCAAATTTTACAGCAATTTTGCCCATCATGAATATTTCCTGATTCTTTTCGGGCTTTTAATTTTCTCTGCAGTGCTTGCACTCATTTTTTTAAAGAGATTAAAAATATTTTCAGTATAAAAACGTAGGAGGTTTTGATGTTAATACAAGAAAAAGTAAATCAAGCAAAAGAAATCCTAAAGGAGTTTGACATAGACTGCTGGATAACTTTTGTAAGGGAGAGCCAGATAAATGGTGATCCAACTCTTGCTTTTCTTATCGAAGCTGATGTCACGTGGCATTCCGCATTCATTATTACATCATCAGGAGACACTCATGCCATCGTGGGTCAATATGATAAGAAAACAGTTGAGGATACAGGAGCTTATGACGAAGTAGTAGGTTTTGTGGAGGGTATAAAAGAACTATTCATTATCTATATAAAAAAAATCAACCCTTCTAAAATTGCCATAAACTATTCTAAAGGCAGTGAAATTTGTGATGGTTTGACGTATGGAATGTATTTAACTTTATATGATTTTCTGAAGGAAATAGGATTTGAAGACCGGCTGATATCTGCTGAGAAGATAGTATCTGCTTTAAGACAGAGAAAGACCGAAACTGAGATTCGATATATTAAAAAAGCTATAGCAATAACTGAAAATATATTTGAGCAGGTTTCGAATTTTATTAAAGTGGGAAAAACAGAAAAAGAGATTGCTCTGTTTATGAAAAAGCGGGTTGATGATTTGCATCTTGAATATGCGTGGGAGAAGAAGGTTTGTCCTGCAGTGTTTACCGGTCCGGAGACTGCTGGTGCGCACTATGCACCTACGGATAGGAAAGTAGAACACGGTCAAGTCTTAAATATGGATTTTGGTGTTAAGTATGAAGGGTATTGTTCCGATTTGCAGAGAACTTTCTATATATTGGATAAGGGTGAGAGCTCGGCTCCTGCTGATGTTCAGAGAGGATTTGATACTATTGTAAAAGCTATTGAAGCCGCAAGGAGTGTATTAAGACCGGGTGCGAGAGGATTGGAAGTTGATAAAGCTGCACGTGATGTAATAGTATCAAACGGGTATGATGAATTTCCTCATGGTCTTGGTCATCAGGTCGGTAGGTTTTCACATGATGGAACTGCCCTGCTTGGTCCCGCATGGGAAAAATATGCGAAAAAACCGTTTGAGAAGATTGAAGAAGGGATGGTATTCACAATTGAACCTCGTCTAACTGTTCCCGACCGGGGTGTGGTCACAATTGAAAATATGGTTGTGGTTACTAAAAATGGTGCGGAGTATCTCTCAACTCCTCAAGAGGAATTGATTCTTATAAATTACTGAGAATAGATGCGAGTCCTTTACGACTGGAGATGTTCCTAGTCTGGATTATTTATAGCCACTCCCGGAGGGATGCCTTGCGG
>DAOUYY010000209.1 GCA_030665885.1 Fidelibacterota bacterium | reverse complement strand
GGTTGAAGAACTGGCAATAAAGAAAGAGCCAGATCTCATAATCCTGGATATTAATTTGCCTGATATAGACGGCATAGAGGTGTTAAAAAATTTGAAGAGGCGACCTATAACATCCTTTATTCCTGTAATTATGCTTACAGGGAAAACCTCAGCAGATTCTCAGGTTAAAGGTTTATTATCTGGAGCTGATGACTACGTTACAAAACCTTTTGATTTTAATGTTTTATACGCAAGAGTCTTAAGTGCTTTTCGCCGATCTTTATTACAAACCCGCTTTAAACATGAATAATTCAACCTTTTGAAATATTTGATAGCTCATTACACTCAAAGGAAATATAAAGTATATACAAAATTACTAACTGAATACCCTGATCATCCCGATGGCTGGAGCGGCTTCGCTCCTGATCTTATCATTCAAAAATATGATAAATTACGGTGCTTTAACTTTGAGACTACACAATCACTGTTGGAAGAGTCACTTCTGGATAGGCTGACTTCTTTAGCAAGTATATCAGCACGTTTAAATATAGCAGATAAATCTACTGTTATAGTTAGAACTAAAGAAAATTACACACTGGTTGCTAAAATCGTAGAAGAGAATAAATTCCCAGTTAAAATTAAACTTTTTAAGAAGTATATTCGAAGAGAATAAAGCAAGGTAAATTTTACTTACAATCCAGAAATATTTTCTTATTTCAGCAATAAACATTTTCCAAAAACAGATTTATTCTTCATACTTATTTTATACAAATAGACACCGGATGAAATGGTATCAGGATGCCAGGAAACCAATCTTCGACCTCTTTTTTGGTTCAACAAGACGATATTTTCGATTTCCTTGCCTGACAAGTCAAAAAAAGTAATAAATACATCACCACTGTCATAAAATTGAATAAGAAAATTTGTCGTATTATTAAACGGATTAGGATAGTTGCTTTCTAAGTGAAAAAACACAGGTACATTCTTTTGCGTATTATTATAAATTCCGGTTTCTACGAAGTGAGAAGTAAAATTATCCAGATAGATAGTACCGGAATTTTTATTGGATTCATCAGTTTCCGCTAAATATATCTTTTTCCATGTAATTGGAAACGTAAGAACTGCTGATGGATTTGCCCAGCTCACAATAGCATCTTCAAGGTCAACCTCAATATATTCCCACGAGTCTGTCCAATTTATACCGGGATCTGCCTCAGTAAAATTAACAAGGAATATTTCACCGTCAACATCTTGAAATTCTCCCCTCAACCAATGTCCTTTTCCATCACCGTAAACCTGGATACTTATCGATTCCGGAGTACCTGAGATTGGTATTGAACAATTAAGATAAAGACAGCTTGTGCCACCCGTCGTCAAACTATAGTCAAGTTGTCCTGAAGTCGGAGGAGAATATTTTATCGAATCATTTAATGTTAAATCGCATTCAGACAAATTGACACGTAAGCCTGATATATCCCAATTTGAAAGATTAGTAAAATTGTCAATAATTATATCGATTGAGGATCCAACAATAACGGATGTACTTCCTGCTACAGCTTGATAGTTAGCAATTATATAGCCTTCTCCTAACTGGTTAGCAGTAAAAATTCCCGTTGAAGAAATATTACCGACATCACCAGTAGCTGACCAATTATACTCTGATGGTGAAAGTTCTATAATATTCTCATAATTGTCTCTTGCTTCCGGTACTATAGTTTGCTGTTCTCCAACCTTTAAAATAACAGGATTTGGTTGTAGTGTAATTCTTGCAATCTCAATCACATGGACTACTGCTGAATCACGAATACTCCCACTTTCTATATAAACAAATCCTGTTGCTGTGTCCAAGCCTGCAATAAATAAACCTGTAGAATCTACTGTTCCTATTTCAGGCTCACAACTCCAGTTTAATGTACTTTCCTCAATGCTTAAAGGATTATAATATTGATCAAAAGCTGAAACGGAAAATTGTAACTGCGTTTCGGAAAGTAAATATACTTCATCTTTTCCCATTCTTAGATGAGTAAGTGGACCGGTTGGAGCTGTGCTAACTACGAGCAGAGCATTTGCAACGGCTCTTTCACCACCGGAATCTGAAGGGCTATTGACAACTTTACTCCTGACAAACATCGTCGTAGATCCGCCACCATCAAGATTTACACCCTGATAAACGTTCCACTCCAGCATGTAATTTGCCAGTTCATATAATGACATTCCAACACTATATCCTGATTGCCTGCCATCAACAGTGAAAAAGTAAATCTTTGTGGAATCCTGCGAAAAACCAACAGCAGTCCGCGGATGACGATCTGTACAAAAACTCTGACCTATATCCTCTGCTGAATATTCCACAGACCTGTTTCCATCACGAATTATTCTCGGAACTCCACCAACAAGCTCTTTTATTGATGATGTAATTGGTAATAGTTGAAGCACTAACTTTATAGTATCGCCAGTAAAAACATTTTCATTGAGAAAATCTCTTGACGAATCATGACCGGATAAAACAACTCCGTTTGTTGGAATAGAATTGTTCCCATGACCTTCAGCTGAAATACTGTCCTTTGACGTCACCATTAAAAAAACAGTGTCATTAACAGCCAGGGCTTCAGTTATATATTCTGCTGTTATTTCACCTCCCCAACAGTTTGTTTGTGTCGTAGAACCAAAGTATTTATTGTAAACAATCAATGCATTATTAAGCCTGGTTTCATTAACCCCGGTAACTGCTCTGATCGAGTCATTCTTGCTTATAATAGATCCTTGAAACGAAACAACGCTAATAAATGGCTCTTTTTGATTGGTGTATCCGAAAACAGAACGTGTAGGATATGGTCTTTTCAATAACACACCATTTAACACCTGAGCACCAACTGGAATTCCACCTGGATTATAAAAATCAGCATTAATAGCACCGACTATTCTATGCTCCTCTCGATCATTCCGGGCTGCCATTGATGATGTTCTCTCATTACCATATAGCAGATTATTAGCCTTAACAGTTTCAAGAATTATCCAATCATTAGTGATGTCAACCTCTAACACATGAATATGCCACGGTCCTGCCTCTCTAAATTCGTGATAATGTATAATTCCCGGACCTACCGGAGTGCTTTCTATAAAATCTGCAAAAGAGAATTGGATAAAAACGAATATTACTGTAAAAATAAAAAGTCGTCTCTTCATTTTATTCACCATAACTCAATCCAACTATTAAAATATCTAAAATCTAAAGAAAAATTTAAAATCAAATGGTGTTTAATATAATTACCTCTGCTTCATATAACGGCTGAGCATTTACGAACTGCGAAGCAAGTCAGGCGAAGTTAAACAAAGCTGTAAATGCTTTGTTAGACGAAGATGTGTTTCAATCACAAATAACTACTGAACCATCAGGACCATTGTATGTAAAATGCCAATGTAGGAGAACATCACGCCCAATCAGACAATCAAAATTTTTAAGAGGGCAAGAAACTATTGGGATTTCTTTGCCACTACCCCAAGGAAATATGATAAAACCATAATAAACTGAGCGCTGTTGTTCATCTTGAACCGAAGAAACTTTCTGAAAACCTGTTTGAATGAGTCGAAGTTGGTCCGCTACATGAGGTGTTATTACAGTACCACTTGCCCCTGTATCAATTAAAGCATTCACGCTAACTGTTGGAGTACTTTTCCCCTGTTCTTTAAAATTTTCTTGAACAATCCGAGGATGAGTAATGGTAACTTTGATAAAAGCCCCCATTTGATTTAAAACAACCGATGGTAGAATCTGAACGATTGATTTTTTACCATCTTTCTCGACTTTATCGCTACCGCCATACCTGTATGTGTTTATCATAGCGCAGCTTCCATAATAAAGTTTAGTGGTTCTTTTTCAATTAAATGATAAACAAGAAAGTTTGCATCCAATCCATATAGACGCACTCCTTCTTCTGCAGCCCGTTCATAACTATCATAAGAACCCACTAATTTTTCTTCAAATACAATAATGAATTTGTTATTGTGCTCCTTAAGTAAAAATTCTCTGTTTTCATTAACGAAATTAAGATTTTTCTTCAAATTATTTTCTACCATGTCTTTTACCCCCTCTTTTCAATTAAATTATACACATTATTGTCTAACTCGTTTATATCCGAACTATTTCGGATATACTCTATTCAGACACTTTTCTCCACCCATATTCTCACCAGATTCACTAAAGTTTCCACTGCTTTTTCCATTCCCTGAATTGAAATCCACTCGAGTTTGCTGTGGAAATTATGCCCACCGGTAAAAATATTCGGCGTTAGTAAGCCTTCAAAACATAAACGAGCACCATCAGTACCACCTCGAATGATTTGAAGTTTCGGTGTTATTCCGGTACGTTTTACTGCTTCCATAGCATAATCAACTACTTTG
>DAOUYY010000001.1:20000-39910 GCA_030665885.1 Fidelibacterota bacterium | reverse complement strand
TGTCACTACTGTTCGATTGGTGTCCGCTCCGGGATCGACATCCAGTAGCTTTACCTCATCCACCGATTCAATAGCATCGGTAATTGCTTTTATTACATTTAGATCGCGTCCTTCGCTAAAATTTGGAATACATTCAATAATTTCCGGCATAAACAGCTCCTCTATTTACTTGTCTATTGTCTATTGCCTGCCCCGTAGTGAGCGAAGCGACCGTACGGGGTCTATTGTTTATTGATTATTGGTCATTGGTCGCTTCACGTTTCACTTATCACTATTCACATTTTCTCTAAGAGACCTCTTTTCTCAAAGAGACCCCTTCGGGGAAGGCACTTTTGACTTTAGACTTTTTACTTTTGTCAAAGACATCTCTTTACCAGAGGTACTCCTTCGGAGCGAGAAAACTTTAGTTCACTTTTAACTCTAGGCACTTTTAACTTTAGGCCCTTTTAATTATTTGGGAAAGAGATCCTTTTGGAAACATTCTTATATCTCAGCGTTCTCTGACCCGCAGAATGCGTATTGGCGTAAGCTTAAGCAATCTAAGTATTAACCCCGGTAGGGGTTTGCTATTTGTAGCTAAATCCAACAACCTCGACAATCCCAACCCCTATAGGGGTTCGCTATTTGTTCCCTAATCAAAAACATACCTTATATCGTATTCAATCCCAAATTTTTTTAAAAATTCCAAATACTCTTCTTTGAAAGTCTTTTTACAATGATGCTCTTCCCCGCCTGACCGGGTGATCAGTCGGGCAGGCTGATTTTTCAGGGGGTTGAATAAAACACTTTATGATAAAAATATCAACTATATATTGGTGGATGAGATATAAATATACCATTAAAGCAAATTTACAATATTCCACCCCCTTAATATATTTCACAACCTTATCAATTTGGGAATGGGAATAGGAAAACGCCCCGTATCCTTCCTGCCAGGCGAAGTTACCAATCAGCATCCGTTTCTTTTTGATAAATTTAGATGAATTCTGTTTTATATCTCTTACCAGATCAGAAATAGCCTGGCTTGGATTTAATCCAATAAAAATATGGATATGATCCGGCATATTATTGATGGCAATCAATTTGTGGCACCTTTTCTGAATGATCCCTGTGATATATTTTTGAATCTCGTCCTTATGCTTCTTAGGGAATATCTTTTCCCGGCCTTTTGTGCTAAAAATGATATGGATATATAACTGGGTAAATGTATTCGCCATTTCTACCTCTCATAGCAAACTCCTTACGGAGTTTAATTCTACTTGATATACCTTCTTGCTACTACTACTACAAATAGGCAACTCCTATAGGAGTTTTTACATTCTATTTTTGAAACAGATATCTCGATAGTCAAATATATTAATTTCATCAACATATTTAGGTGCTAAACAATAGTTAAAATAACTATATAATCCCTAAACTGACGCTAATGCGATAAATCGGGATTAAAATTGGTTTGTTTTCATTTTGTAACAGGAATTAAATCACCATTTTCAATAATTGCAGCAGGTCGAATAAGTCCTTTATCAAAGGATAAAATAAATGCACATGAGTTGACCCTCGGTCTATTTCCCTTAAAAGATATATTTCGGCAAATTCCATGATATGTAGGCATTAGACTAAGTTTTTTTCTAATTTCTTTTCTTGTAATTTCTCCTGTTCCAAAATTAGATAAAACAGCCATCATTGTATCATAACCATAAAGATCAAAACGACTCGGCTTATAACCAATAAGTCTGGCATAATAACTCTCAAAGTTCTTATACTGTATAGATTCAGTATCAATATAGTAGTCAGAAACAAACTTCAAACCGTTTAAAAATCTCTGATTCTTCTTTAAAAAAGAGAGATCATTCCAGTTACCACTTCCAAACATCATTGTTTTTAAATTATAGTATTCAAGCTGAGGCACTATCATATTTAAATCGGTTGCATGAGAAGGCAGAAGAAGACCATTAATAGAGTTTATCCTAAATTCAATTGAGTCTTTTATAGGAATTTCAAATTCAAGTGAATCCATTAGACCTGCAAATATTAACGCTTGTTGATGTGATAGAATATAAACAGTATCTTCACTAAAAAGCTGACAGTCACTTTCTCCCACGGAAAGGTATAGACTATCCAACCACCAAGCAGTATCTGAAACTGCAAGTCGCCTTAAATGATTCAATGTTAATCGGATCTTTTCAGCAAGTTGGTCGTGCATTAACTCAAGACCCACCTGCCTAATATTCTTTAACTGAAACCTCAATTCCTCCGGTTTGCCTATGTACCACTGTTGAGTAACGATTCTTCCACCTAATTCATCAACTGCTTCACAGAAGGAATCTGTCATATCCTTACCATATTCATCTGCAGGAGAAAGAGATGCCACAGTTTTAATACCTGATACACTGGCACAATATATACCAAGAAAACGTCCAAGATTCTCAAAATCGACATTTGCCTGAAAAACATAAGGACCCAGAGAGCTTAACTCGCTATTAGTCGCTGTTGGCGTAATCATAGGAATCTTATACTGATTTGCTAAAGCTGCCATAGGGATCGCATTATCACTTGAAACAGGACCAAAAATTGCAATAACCTTCGGATCTTTCGATAAGTACTCTACCTGTTTAATACTCTGAATAACGTCACCTCTATTGTCAAGTACAATTGCAGAAACATCAATATCTGACCTTAAACGAAATTGATGCAAAGCATACCTGACGCCATTGAGAATTTTTTCTCCAACACCAGACATCGGTCCAGATAGAGGCAGCACGACGCCAATATAAACTTTTTGAGTTGGACGACTTTCAACCTGGTTTTTTATCTTCATATACTCATCTTCTAAAAAAGCATCTTTAACAAGTCCTCGAACCGAACGGATTTCTTTACTAGCACGCTTATATTCCCCTATTGAGTGATATTTCTCTGCAAGGTTTAAGGAAAGAACAACTTCATTAAATTTATCCTCAATCTTTTCTTTTAAATTTTCCACTTCTTCAGCTGATAGAAATAAATCTATGATTGTCTCTAACGTTTCCTTACTCAGACGTCTTAAACGTTCATCATCAGTAATCTTCATAACACTAAGAAAATATAATAGAGCATCAGTATATTGACCCTGTCTGAAAAAAGCTTCTCCCATTGTATACTGAACATCATCCAAATATTCTGATTCTTTATAAAATGACTCAAACTCATGCCCCAGCAAAATAGACCGCTCAATATCTCCAAGTCGGAGATAAGTCCTCATAAGCATTAAATTTGAAGAACTAATAAAGTGGTTTTCCGATAGCGGAATAGAATTGACCTTATTAAAAACATGAAGCGCATCCCAATACCTCTCCATATTGTATAAATCTACTCCCTTCTGAAAAAGTGCAAGTTGCTCCGACTCATCGAAATAAGCATCAATTGTATCTACTTCTCCGTATTCAGACAAATCCTGAGCATAAATATTTAAATCAAATAATAGAATGATTAGCACGATAAACAAATAATAACAACTTTTTTTTAATAATGTTAGAGTCATAATAGTATTGTTCATTTTATTCTACCTTTTTAAACTAGTAATGACAATAATAAAAGCACTATTAAATACCCAAAATTAATATTTCAATCGTTGTTTCAATTTCTCTGTAATATTGTCTAATCTACTCCCACTCAATAGTTCCCGGAGGTTTTGATGTCACATCATACACCACTCTGTTAACACCACGAACCTCATTAACGATTCTATTTGATATGCGGCTAACCAAATCAGTTGGTAAATGTGACCAATCCGCTGTCATTCCATCACTGCTGGTAACAGCTCGTAATACTAACACATTTTCATAGGTTCTCTGGTCACCCATAACTCCAACAGTTTTTACCGGCATTAAAACTGCGAAAGCCTGCCAGATTTGATCATATACTCCAGATGACTTGAGTTCATTAATATAAATGCCGTCTGCTCTTCTTAAAATACCAAGACGATACGAAGTTACTTCGCCAATAATCCTTACAGCTAATCCGGGACCAGGGAAAGGATGCCTTTTGAGAATCGAGGATGATATTCCCAACTCTTTCCCTATTTTTCTGACCTCATCTTTAAAAAGGTTATTGAACGGTTCAATAAGTTCAAGATTCATTCTCTTTGGTAAACCGCCTACATTATGGTGGCTTTTAATTACCTGAGAGGGACCACTAATAGAACGACTCTCTATTACGTCAGGATATAAAGTTCCCTGCGCTAAATATTTTACATCGGTATATTTTTTTGCAATCTCTTCAAAAGCCCTTATGAATTCACGACCAATAATTTTTCTCTTTTGTTCAGGATTTTTTATACCCTTCAGTGCCTTTAAGAAGTTAGATGAATAATTGTATCTTTTTACAGGCAAATCCATCTCAGATTTCAATTGTCGAATAACCTGAAACTGTTCATCTTTCCTTAACAAACCATTATTAATAAAAGCTGGGATACATTGATTCTCGATTGCCTTATTAATCAAAACCGCCATAACAGAGGAATCAACCCCACCACTTAAACCCATCAAAACTCTATTTGAGCCAACCTTTTCGCGAATATCATTAATTGATTTATTTATAAAATGTTCCGCTGTCCAATCCTTCTCAAGACCAGCAACTTTAAAAAGAAAATTCCCCAGAATTTTAAATCCTTCCGAAGTGTGAGCCACCTCGGGATGAAATTGCAGCCCCATAATTGGCTTTTCTTTATGGACTAGAGCAGCCGGTGTATTATTCTCTGAAATCGCAATTACTTTAAAATCTTCCGGTATTGTATCCACATGATCGCCGTGACTCATCCATACTTGTTTAGAATCATCTACTCCATAAAAAAGCGGATGACTATTCTTAATATTTATTTCACTTCTACCATATTCACGATGGTTATCTGAGTGTACTTTGGCACCAAAATGCCTTGAAATTAATTGGAGTCCATAACATATTCCAAGGATTGGAATATTTAAGTCGAATATCTCCTTAGAAATTGTCGGGGCTTCTTTATCATAAACACTTGATGGTCCCCCCGAAAGGATTAATGCCGAAACTTCACTCTCTAATATTTCACTTACATTTATTGAGGGCAGTACAATTTCAGAAAATACTGAATTCTCTCGTATTCGCCTTGCTATTAGCTGCGTATATTGTGAGCCAAAATCAACAATCCAAACTTTACTAATGCTACTCATTTAAATTGAACTCAGGCAGCCAGGTTTTTAGACTATCTATGGATTCATAGTTTGTCAGATCATATTTAATAGGTGTTATTGAAATCATATTCCTCTTTATTACTTCATCATCAATATCATCCGCCATTTCTATTTCCTCCTTTTTCCCATCCATCCAGTAATAAACTCTTTTCCTCGGATCAATTCGCTTATCAAAGTGTTCGGCGAAATTAGCCATTCCCTGACGTGTAATCTGTACGCCCCGAATCTCTTCTTCAGGAACATTCGGAATATTAACATTCAGAAGAGTCTTTTCAGGTAATTTTCGTTTTAAAACAACTTTAGCAAGTTTAGTAGCAAATTTTGCTGCATAATCAAAATTTGGGTCAGTATAAGTTGTTAGTGATATTGCTATAGAAGGAATACCAAGAATAGTGCCCTCAGTAGCAGCGGAAACAGTACCTGAGTAAATAACATTAATACCAGCGTTCGAGCCTAAATTTATTCCTGAAACAACAAGATCTGGACGTCGTTCAAGCAACGCTCCAACCGCAATTTTCACACAATCAGCGGGGGTACCGGACACAGCATATCCTTTCCAAAGCCCATTCTTATTAAAATTTGATACACGTATAGGGTCAGATAATGTAATAGCATGACCGACGGCACTTCTTTCGCTGTCCGGTGCTACTACCGCTATATCCCCGATTTCCTTCAATTGTGTAACAAGAGCGTTTATCCCTGGAGCATAAATTCCATCATCATTGGTAACAAGGATATAAGGTCTATTCATTCAAACAGAAGAAATCAAGTGTTTTTATTAATAGTTGCTTCAGTTTTGATCTTTCACAAATTATATCAGTAAATCCCTTTTCTAATAGAAACTCCGACCTCTGGAAACCTTCAGGCAGATCATGCCCTATTGTTTGCTTAATAACCCTTGGTCCAGCAAACCCAATCAGTGCACCAGGTTCAGCTATAATAATATCACCAAGCATTGCAAAACTCGCAGTAGTTCCTCCTGTCGTCGGATCAGTTAATATCGAAATATAAAGTCCTCCCTCCTCATGAAATCGAGCAAGTTTTGCACTGGTTTTAGCCATTTGCATTAGCGAAAAAATACCTTCCATCATCCTTGCACCACCAGAAGATGATGCAATGATAAGCGGGAATTTTCTTTCACGCGCCATATCAATTGCCCGAGAAACCTTCTCACCGACTACAGATCCCATACTTCCACCAATAAAGCGAAAATCCATAACACCCAGAATAACCTCATGCTGGCTTATATTCCCTATTACAGTTTTAATTGCATCATTAGAGCCTGTTTTGGATATCGCAGATTTTAGTTGATCTGAATATCGTTTTAATGCCTTGAACTTAAGAGGATCATTTGACTTTATATTACTATTGAACTCCTCATAATCACCATCTAATAGAATCTTAATATAGTCGTCACATGGTATTCGGAAATGATAACGACACTGACGACATACCCAAAAGTTTCGTTCCAATTCTCTTTTATATAAGTATTCTGAGCAATTAGGGCATTTTGTCCAGAGTCCATCAGGGATAACTTTCTTTTCTGTACCTAAAAGACCTTTTTTTGTTCTTCTAAACCAATCTACCATTATTAACCTATCAAAATTTACATATTAAGAGTGGAGAATAAAATAAATGATGACATTCGATTCCAAATTTTATTAAATTTTATTCATAAAAATAACTTCACCAAATTTATCCTAATTCTATTCCACCCTCAAATTAAAACATCATTTTCCTTTTTATCAACATATCTGTATTCATCATATTAAATTTAGTATCTAGCTATATTTCATTCTATCTTTTGAGTTCCACTTCTCTAACTCCAAACTTGTAAAATATTCCGGCTCAAGTTCAGGTTTACTCATAGGTAATAGATCTTCATAGTGATACCAGGCTGTCAGAGCGACATAATCTCCTCTGGGATATCTTATATAAAGTGTCCTTGAATTATCAACAGGGAATTTACAATTCCCAACAATTACAGAAATCTTTGGATATTTAGCAAGAGCAATATCAAAATGGTCATAGTAAATCTGAGGAGATAAATTGAATCTCTCATCCTTAATAGAGGCTGTAAAATAAACAATATCCTTGCGAGATTTGATAAATAATAACAGATCCTCACTCCACTCAGTTTGTGCGACTCTTTCTAAAACACTGAATGTAGGGACAGGAAGAACCGGAAGGTTTCTCGGCATTGCTAAACCTTTTACAGTACTTAGACCAATTCGAAGCCCGGTATACGACCCCGGTCCTATGCTGATAGCAATAGCATCAAGATTGCTGAATTTTATATCTTTACTAAATAATTTATCAATGAGGTCTATTAAATTTTCCGATGCCACAGATTTTCCAAGTATGGATTTCACACCAATTACTTCTCCATCATTCACCAAACCGACGCTACAATTATGCGTAGAAGTATCAATGCCTAAAATTAACCGATGAGGCAATAGTGAATTTAAAATTGAAGATTGTTGATTAATGTTACCACCATAGTTTTAATTTATTTCCCTTTGTAGTATCCTTTATTTCACTATTCCCCTAAACCCTTCTTATTTCACTTATAACTGCCTACTGCCACTCTGTTGAATAGGCTCCCTTCGCCATTTCACAGGGTAACTCTCGAAGAGACCCCTGCGGGGCTGCCTACTGCCATCTGCTACTGTCACTGCATTCTGCCAATTGTCAACGTAAATTCCCAAATCCCATTAATGAAATGCACTTTTCAATTTCATCTCTTGCGTCTATAGCTATATACCTACAATTCTCATCTTCGATTTCCTGATTAAGAAAAATATGTGTAGTTCCGTTAGGCAATGCCTCATCTAATCTATCTGCCCATTCTATTAACGTTACGCCCTTTCCGTAAAGATACTCATTAATGCCAAGTTTTAACCACTCCTCAAGACGCCATTCACGATAGCAATCTACATGGTATATAGAATATTTCCCAGAATATTCATTCATAAGAGTGAAGGTTGGACTTTCTACCTGGTTTTTCACATCTAAGCCCTCACAGATTCCTTTTATTAAAGTCGTTTTACCCGAAGCAAGTTCACCAACTAATGCAACAACATCTCCAGCCTTTAAACATTTAGATAGCTTTTTTCCAAATTTACGAGTTTCTTCAGCAGAATGAGTTACTAAATCTAACATAAATACAATCTATATAAACATAAGATATAGAAATTCAGTAAATCGTAAAGACTAACACTCTCAAAAGAAACATCCTGAATTCTATGCTCACATTTTAAATAAGTTTTTCTAAGGAAATGGTAAAAATTTACTTTCTATAACAAAATTCCTCTATACTATAAAATCAATTCTACTTTGGAGTCATTGTTATAATCGGTAAAATCATTTCTTCCATCGAAATTCCACCATGCTGAAATGTATCACGAAAATAAGACTGATATTTATGATAATTGGTTGGATATACAAAATAGAAGTCTTCCTTTGATATAAGATAATTAGTATTTACACCTAAATCCGGTAGTTTATATTTTTCAGGGTCCTTGATAACTAACGCATATTTTGGTGAGCAGTTAAGGTTTTTTCCATACTTAAACCGAATATTAGGTGATGTTTCTTTATCGCCAACAATTTTTACATCATGGTGAACGCGAATACTACCATGGTCACTTGTTAAGACAATATGAAAATCGTAATCACTAAATTTCCGTAAAACTGAAAATATCCACGAATGTTTGAACCATGTTCTTACTACAGATCTATAACTTGCTTCATTAGGGACAATTTCTTTTAAAATATCGGATTCTGAACGGCGATGAGCTAGTATATCAACAAAATTTAATACAAGAGAAATAAAAGACTCACCTAAATATGATGTGATTTTCCTGTCAGTAGTCCAACCTTCATTTGAATTTATAACTTTAATATACTTTAATCTATTATTTAGATTTATTCCTTCTCTATTAAACAATTTCTCAAGCATTTGAGCTTCATGAGTGTTCATAGAAGTTTCATCATCTTCTGATTTTGACCAGATGTCCGGATATTCTTTTTGGATTTCATTTGGAAAAAGTCCACTAAAAATAGAATTCCTTGAAAAAGGAGTGGCTGAGGGTAATATAGAGAATTGATAATCTGTTTTCACATTATAAAAATCATAAAGAAGCGGCTCAAATGTCAACCATTGATCCAATCTCATACAATCAATTACGATAAACATAACTTTTTTACCATCTCTTAAAAGAGGTAAAACATACTTGTTTGTTACATCAGGTGAGAGTGTTGGACGAAAATGTGAATCCTCGTTTACCCAGTCAGAGTAATTTTTTTCTATAAACTTCCCAAATTCAATGTTACAATCTCTCATCTGATCTTCTAATGTTTCTTTCAGCCCTAAATCCGGATGATCATCAAATTCAATATCCCACTTTGCTAATTTCTGATATATTTCAATCCAATCATCACTACCAAGGTCATCATAGAGACGCTTAGAAATCGTGCGAAATTCTTCCATATAATTTTTCGAAACATGTTCGTATGCAATACGCTGCTGCTCTAATACTTTTTTACATGCCATCAATATCTGGCTTGGATTAACCGGTTTTGTAAGATAGTCTGTAATCTTACTTCCAATTGCTTTTTCCATTAGACTTTCTTCTTCATTTTTTGTAATCATAATTACAGGAAGACCAGGGATAATAGCTTTCATTTCTTTTAATGTAGTCAGCCCATCCTTTCCAGCCATCATTTCATCTAAAAGTATTAGGTCAAAATTTTCCTGCGCAACCAGCTTAATTGCATCATTTCCATTCGATACAGGAACAACTTCGAAACCGCGGCTTTTCAGGAAGAGAATATGTGATTTTAACAAATCGATTTCATCGTCAACCCAAAGAATTTTTCCCTTTCTTAATCCCATCTTTTCTCCGTTTAATTATTAACAACACGTCAACATACTCTTATACTTAATGTATGTCAATATGTTTTCTTATGTAAGATAAAAATTGAACGATGAAGAAAAATATCTATTTTGTAGTCATTACAAATTCACCCTGCCAATCATCCCCTGGAGGGTTGTCTGTATATATTTTACATCTTTCGATGAAAACTTTTGAAGGTGGATCCTGTCCATTTACTGAAATAGCTAATTCAAATTGTTTTATAGCTTCCTTCCATTTCCTATCCCAATACAACTCAATCCCTTTTATGAAATATTCTCGAATCGTTAATTGCTCCTTACTAAGTTCACCTTTCCTTGCCAACAATTCATATACAGTAATAGGTATAAGTTTTCCTTTTACCACAAGTTTATCTAAAATTCTTACTTCTATATAATCCACTACGCGTTTGTACGTCTCTTCACCAATCATAAGATAGGTACCATACTGCTTATTTGCTCCTTCAAAACGTGAAGCTTGGTTTACAGCATCACCCATTACTGTATATTGAAATCGCTGAGCAGAACCCATATTACCTGCACTGACGACACCGGAATTTATTCCCATCCGAACAAAAATATCGACACCGTGCTCCTTTTTGATTTCCCCCCGGAGCACATCCAATTTTTTTTGCTGGTCCAATGCCGCATAACAAGCTTTCCAAGCGTGATCAGGGTCCTCCATTGGAACCCCAAAATCACACATAATTGCATCACCTTCATATTTATCTACATACCCGTCATACTGCATCAAAATATCTGTCATCGGTGATAAATACTTGTTTAAAACAATTGATAACTCCTCTGCTGAAAGACTTTCGGAAATTGTGGTAAACGCCTGAACGTCAGAAAAAAACATTGTCGCTTCTCGCTTTTCTCCGGAAAGACTAAATGCATCTGGATGATCCTCGAGATATTTTAAAACCTTGGGGCTCATATACGTCTGAAACATTCCTCTGATTTTTTTCTTTTCCTTCTGTTCAGACAGAAAAAGATAGATAACATTCCCACCGTAGCTCGATACAACAGTTACAACTAAAGGTATTAAATAAATCCAAATAGATTGATGAGTGAAAAGCCAGAATGCACCTGTAATCACTCCAGCAGATAATATTACTGTAACAGCACCACCAATTACAGGGCGGGCAAAAATAACCATCACCGCTGTAATCATGCTTAAAATAAAGATTATTAAGATATTAACCAATATCGGTACTACTTTAATAAAGCTACCATCTATCATTGTTTGAATAGCATGAGCATGGGTTTCAACACCAGGCATCAAACGCTGAACGCCACCGTAATTGTAAAATGGCGTATATTTATTATCGTGTAGTTCTTCTAAAGATACTCCTATTAACGCTACCTTATCCTTAAAAGGATTTTCCGAATCGATAATTTCATCCACTCTTTCTGTATCACCAAGAGCAAGTGCTGTAAATGCCTCTACCTGTTTGGCTGAGTCTGCTAGTAGAGCAACTTTAAACTCATAGGGATAGATAGAATTCTTCTTAAAAATTTCCAGATAATCAGTATCCTCTTCATCCCTTAAATCAAAATCAGCGTCATCTAACACGGAAGACAGAGAATACGTTGGAAATGTAGATGCAGGTCCGTAGTAATTTATTAAAATCGTATGTTCAAATCCACCACTCCCTCTATGACCAAGAATTTTATGGACATTTCCTCCTGACGAATCGGAAAAAACAAAATAACCATCACGTCCATCAAAACTCCACTTAGGATTTCTCGGCAGCCCTTTTTCAAAAAAGAAAACCTTTGACCCCAGCGAATATAATATCCTATCCTGATATGGTTCAAATATCAAACAGCGCCTCATAAACCCATCAGAGTCTTGCATCTCACCTACAACACCCCAGTCACTTCCCGTTTCCATCAAAACAGGTATAGGTTCATCTACATATTCATAAAGCCCTCCTCGAGTAAATTCCCGAGCGATTTTTCCAGCAAGAATAACATTTCCCGACTTCTTTATCGCATCAGAAAGAATCTGATCACCTAAAGGATTCTTAAAATCGGGCTCAGTGAATTGAATATCAAACATTATCAATTTAACACCGACTTCGTTGAGATTCTCAACTAAAGTGGCATAATAGTCTCTTGGAAAGTGGTAACGGTCCCGACAGCTTTTAAATGTCTGATCATCTATCGTTATTATAATAAGGTCTGAATGAGAAACATCTTGAGGACCTCTCCATTGAAACCTGTAATCGAGAGTCTTTAATTCTAAACCTCGAAAAACTCCGATAAGCAATAGAAATGAAATTAGTATTGATATAACAACAGCAATACACAATCCCAAAGCTGTTTGTTTGACTATGTTCTTTCTCATAAAAAATGAAAAAAGGGATTAGAATGATATCGAATAGGTCATCATAAAACTAACATCATTAAAATTTTCGTTACCGGTTCGATCATTTATTCTGGTGTAACTTAACCGTCCTCTCACTTGATTAATTTTCAGAAATTTAAAATGTCCTGCTATATACATATTATTTTGAGTAAAATCTACCAGACCGGAAGCATTAGTCATTTGATATCCTGCTATTGCGCTTAAAGCGGCATCGAAAAAATCATACTGACCTCGCATACTTAATGTGACGAACTCAATAGGCTTACTGGATAAACCACTTTCGTTTTTATTTGTTGAAATATTAAGATTGGTTTTTAAAGGAAAAGGATAAACTGAACTTACACCGAAACGAATCATTGAAGTAGATACAGAATTAAAAGTAAATCCAGCTGGTCTGTTATCTAAACCATCACTTCTTTCGGAATTAACATATGTAACACTAATATTATTTTTAACTCCTCCAAGTTCTATAAGATGAGATATTTGAATATTTTGCCTGATAGTCATGTTTTTTTCACGCTTGTCTGAAAGCTTCAGTGAATCCTCAATCACATTGCCATAATCATCATAATAATATGAAGTATCCAACTCTGTAATATCATTACTCCGGCTGTAATGACGAGTATTAAAATTTATAGAAGGTAAACCTTCACCAGGGTAAAGTCTAAAACCAGCAGCAAACGAGCTGGTTGTAGTTGTAGCTGGTTTATTTTCAAGTAGATTGTCTCTTATTTGGTCATAATTAAGAGTTATAAATATTTTATTACTAAAAAGCCTGATTTTATCAGATAGGCTAACCCCCTGTATATCACTTCTCATAAAGGGATTTCCTAGTGAATTAAATTCAGGTCCCACTCTCTGATATTTAAGTACAACAAAATTGTTGAAATAATTTAATGTTAGAGCTGTTTTAAATGCCGTAGAAGGCATGTTCAAGAATTCTTTTAACCCGACTACTCCATTAGAATCCGGAACAATTGGCAATAAAGGTGACAAATTCTGATTTATAATAAAAATATTAGAAATGTCACCAGGATCAATGGGTATATCTGATAACGGAATATTAAATTCACCGAAGGAAAGAGTATCATTTTCCAATGAATCCCCTGGAGCAAATGTATCCAGATCTCTCAAAGTTAATGGTCCATCTGATATGTCTCTATTAAGGTAAGAAAATGCTGCATCACTTTTCCAGACAAACCTTCTATTGTCTATAGAAATAGTGAAATCCGTACCCAACACAATATTATCCTTAGGCTTATTTACTCCTCCCATATTAATAAAAGTATTATCTATTTCAGAAATGCCACCGTATTCTTTTTTAACAGAAAGTGTATCATCTAAGGCTTTAAGCAGAGATAAACCAAACTGAAAATGCCTACCAGTACCAAAATATGGTCTAATACCAATTACTTTTCTCGAATATGTATATCCTGACCTTTTATATTGTAGCCCCTGTGAAATGGTATCAGGAATAGAACTAATCATTCCTGGAATGGCTCTTTCAGATTCACCTGTAACAAAATGAACATTAAAATATTTTAACTTAAGATGCGCCTCTAAACCACGAACACGTTTTCCTCTCAAAGTAAATTCCGACAATTGCGGATTTACATCCCCAAAGAACAAGTCAAAATAAGTGGTTTTTAAACCAGCCATTAAACGATTCCTTGGTTGTCTGTCAGGGTCTTCCTGTGAACTCAAGAAACCTTTTGCAGTAAAACTTAACCAATCGAATGATCCATTTGCATTTGCTCTAACATAATGAATATTTTGTCTAATACCACGCACCTGTAGAGAACTAGTTTGCGCTGTGACTCGTCCTGAATAATTAAATATTCTTCTAGCTTGAGCCACAGTCCTCACAACAGTAAAATGCCAGATAACAGTTGAATAAGAATCCCCGATATGATTAGCCATATTTAATTTAATAGTGTGCATTCCAGGTTGCACATTCTTTGGACGTGCAACAATCAAATCTTCGGCTATCTCTGTATATTCAAGAATTGAAACATCATCTAATTCCAGTGTAATACTTTTCAAATCCACATCAGGTGTATTGAATAAAGATACTGCAATAATAACTTCTTCAGAAGCAACAATTTCTCCCTCTTCCGGACCGAGGATAATAACATTGGAAGGTATCCCACCCTGAATTTCACGAAGTGCTATCTCATTCATCCCAACGGATTCAACCCTCCTCTGTGCCGATAAGAACATCGGTACATTATATGGATCAGCTTCAGGGAAAGCTGCCATACTGCCATCAGAAAATTCAGCAACGATAAGATACTCAACACCACTTTCAGTTACATACTCTGCTGGAATATTAGCTTTGAATACTCCCATATATTCAAGCATCTCCTCCTCAAGATATGCTGATTGTCCAGCAACTCTATAAAACACCCGCACCCTTTCTACATCGGAAGTATTATCTTCAATAATAGATTCAATAAGTATCGGGACATCCATAACTACTTCCCTTGGAGGAGAATGTAATATTGTAGCCTGTCCAAAAGCTACACAAGTTATTATTAATACAGATATAATTATTCGATACAATTTAAATTGCATTTAAACCCCTTATAAATATTTCCTGACGCCTAAATATAATTCAGGAACCGAATTATTATTTATATTCTACTTTAACATTTTTGATGTCACCCTGATCGTTTTGAAGCTGAAATTCTAACGTATTCGTAGGATCAGTTTCCTCTTCCTCCTCCTCTTCAGGTGGCGCTCCTTCTTCGGTTTCTTCTACATCTACATCACCTTCAGGAGTTGAAGTTCCCGTTTCATTTACACCAACTACTATGATATCACCACTTTCATTATTAATAACTTCAATTGATCCTGCGATACCATAAAAAATATCACCTAATACTGGATCACTGATCACCCAGAACACAGTACCTTTTACCGATGCAACAGATGTTGGGGTTGCTATTATAAAATCTCCTTTCCTTTGAGGACTGACTTCAGCTTTAAGCGTACCGAACTGCATTGATATCATCTTAGAAATAGCATCCTTCTGACGTTCACCGGAAATCATCATCTCTGAATTTTCCCGTATCTTAATCTGGCTTTTGTCATCTAAAAAGACCAACACTGCATAACCACTTTTACCGGTTTTTATATGGTCTTTTGAAAAAAGAGAAGTTCCAACTTTCAAATTGGGTTTGAAATCCTTTTCAGTAGACCGCTTAAGCTGTGTTATTCCACGAGCTTTTAAAGTAAGCGCTATCTTATCAACTGCAAATCCCTGCTCTACAAATAAAATAGCAAGGAGAAATATAATTAATATATTTAATTTTTTCACCATTTATCCCCCTACTCAATAGTTATTGTTTGTATCGTGAATTCTCCAGCTAAAAACTGCCCTATCAATACTGATAGCTGATCTAGTGTAAGTTGCTGAGTACCATTAAGAATAACAACTCCTGTAGGAAGGTAACCATTTAATTGACCGGTGAATAATTGATTATAAGTGTCAGAACCTAAAATCTGTTCCAATAGTTGCAGATATTGATTAGCTCCTTCTGTTCCACCTGTTGTTCCTTCTGTTTCTTCTCCACCCCTAGAGGGAATAGTAAAAGCAAATATGTCACCTTCAACAGTTTCAGCTCCTGACGTTGTCGGATATATCTTCTTAGTTTGCCATACGTATGTTTTCCCCCAATCAAGTGGTTTAGCACCTGTTAAAGGATACTGAAATGAATTCTCAGCAGTATATAGTTGCATTCCAACAGGAACAATAGGAAGTTTATAATATTCTCCATCATCAGGATAGGGAAGACTAGCATCGTCAGAAAGGGCATCTTCAACTGAGCTATGTATTGTGGAATTGTATTCGGCTACCCGGATATAATTCCCACATTCAGGGCAATTATCATCATTCCACATAGACTCCGGAGATTCCCATAGGAAAACTGGAAAAGTTGTGTAGATTTGTAATCCATCCTCGAGCGCTCCTCCTGGTGAAACAAGATCAAGAGTTGTTGGATTTGAAACCTCTATTCCCTGTATTATAGATTCAATATTTCCATCCTTATCTGCAATCTTTAAATTGAAAATATAATTACCTGCTGGTAATTTCCTTGACGCCATAACTATCTGTTGCATTGAGGCAAATTCGTCTGGATCCATAAAAATTGAGTCATCAATTTTTAAACCTGTAACTGCTGTACCATCATCGTAATTAATACTTTGCATATTCATATCAATGTCCCGGCTTGTTAGCGTAATGCTACCTTTTTTAATTTCAAAAAATTGAGTTAAAACATAGAAAATCTGCTTTGTACCATCAAATAGAGAGGGTACAATAGCAATCATCTCAAATTCTATTGTTATCTCTATGGTAGCATTATCACTTAAAGGATTATATGACAATGTATAAGAAAATAAGTCTGGATTATTAGCAGCGTTGTCAAAATCAAAATCAGTAATGTAGAAAATTTCATAGTTATTAAAATAATTAAGTGTCAAATCAAGATCGGGAATTTGGGCTTTAAGATTGGATACTAAACAAAGTAATAGAATAATTAATAAGTTTGTTTTAATCTTCATTTATTCCTCCTATATTTTTTATTTTTAAAATACTTTATTTAAAATTAATAATATGTGAGATAGGACAAAACTTTTTTTTAAACCTTCACTTTTACTACTTATAAATATATAGTCCATATAAACAAAATAAATAAGGAGGTATATATATACAATAAAAAAGCGTCCCGAATAATCGGGACGCTTTAAAAATTCCCGGTAACGTCCTACTTTTCCATCCCGTGACCGGGACAGTATCATCGGCGCTGGAAGGCTTAACTTCCGAGTTCGGGATGGGATCGGGTGTTTCCCCTCCGCTATTGCCACCGGAAAAATTTCATTGAGAGAAAAATTAGATTATATATTAAAAACCTGAATTATAAAAAATTTTGGTCAAGACTCACGGTTTATTAGTATCACTCGGCTAAAACCATTACTGGTCTTACACCTATGACCTATCAACCTCGTAGTCTACAAGGAACCTTTAGTCCTCCCGATAAATCGGGGGGAAAGGGAAATATAGTCTTGGGGAAGGTTTCACGCTTATATGCTTTCAGCGTTTATCCTAACCGAACATAGCTACCCAGCGATGCACCTGACGGCACAACTGGTACACCAGAGGTTCGTCCACTCTGGTCCTCTCGTACTAAGAGCAGAACCCCTCAAATTTCCTGCGCCCACAGCGGATAAGGACCGAACTGTCTCACGACGTTCTAAACCCAGCTCACGTGCCACTTTAATGGGCGAACAGCCCAACCCTTGGGACCTTCTCCAGCCCCAGGATGTGACGAGCCGACATCGAGGTGCCAAACCTCCCCGTCGATATGAACTCTTGGGGGAGATCAGCCTGTTATCCCCGGAGTACCTTTTATCCTTTGAGCAATGGCACTTCCACTCGCTACCACCGGATCACTAAGCCCTGCTTTCGCATCTGCTCCCCCCGTCGGGGTCACAGTCAAGCTCCCTTATGCCTTTACACTCTTCGCACGATTACCGACCGTGCTGAGGGAACCTTTGGGAGCCTCCGTTACGCTTTAGGAGGCGACCGCCCCAGTCAAACTACCCACCTGACAATGTCCCCTCCGCCGATTCAGGCGGATGGGTTAGAATCCTAGATTTATAAGGGTGGTATTTCAAGGATGACTCCATCCCGACTAGCGTCGGAACTTCAAAGTCTCCCACCTATCCTACACATATAAAACCAAAATCCAATGCCAAGCTATAGTAAAGGTTCCGGGGTCTTTCTGTCCTGCTGCGGGTAGCCGGCATCTTCACCGGCATTACAATTTCGCCGAGGCTCTGGTTGAGACAGTGTCCAAGTCGTTGCACCATTCGTGCGGGTCGGAACTTACCCGACAAGGAATTTCGCTACCTTAGGACCGTTATAGTTACGGCCGCCGTTTACTGGGGCTTCGGTTTAAAGCTTCTCCTCCCGACAAGTCGGGAGAATAACTCGTTCCCTTAACCTTCCAGCACCGGGCAGGTGTCAGTCCCTATACATCGTCTTACGACTTAGCAGAGACCTGTGTTTTTAGTAAACAGTCGCCCAGACCTTTTCACTGCGACCTCTTTCAGCTCTTCCAGCCCACCGAAGTGGTCAGATTCACCTAATCAAGGCACCCCATCTCCCGAAGTTACGGGGCTAATTTGCCTAGTTCCTTAACCAGAGTTACCTCGAGCACCTTAGGATACTCTCCTCGCCTACCTGTGTCGGTTTGGGGTACGGACATCTACTCATCTACCATAGAGGCTTTTCTCGTCAGCTTGATTAGGGTCAGTTTGTGCCCTAGGGGCTCCTATTCGCACCTCGAGGTTAAGACCGGACGGATTTGCCTATCCGATCCCTCTACATGCTTAAACCGGGACATTCAACACCCGGATGACCTTTCACTCCTGCGTCACCCCATAGATCAAACAATAAATAGATGGTACAGGAATATTAAACCTGTTTTCCATCGCCTACGCCTTTCGGCCTCGGCTTAGGGTCCGACTAACCCTGAGTAGAGTTACTTTACTCAGGAAACCTTAGGCTTTCGGTGTTCCGGAATCTCACCGGAATTATCGCTACTCATGCCAGCATACTCATTTCTATCTCCTCCAGCCAATCTCACGATTGACCTTCACAGGTTAATAGAACGCTCCCCTACCTCCCAGTCCCGATATATCGGGATCGGGATCGAAGCTTCGGTAACAGAGTTATTAGTCCCGGAAATTATCGGCGCAAAGACACTTGACTAGTGAGCAGTTACGCACTCTTTAAATGATGGCTGCTTCTAAGCCAACATCCTAGATGTCTAAGTATTTTCACATCCTTTATCACTTACCCTGTATTTAGGGACCTTAGCTATCGATCTGGGTTGTTTCCCTCTCGGCTACGAAGCTTATCCCCCGCAGCCTGACTCCTGTACAACATGTGTACGGCATTTGAAGTTTGATTGGGTTTGGTAATCTGGTAGGATCCCTAGCCCATTCAGAGCTCTACCTCCGTCACACTTAATACAAGGCTAGCCCTAAAGCTATTTCGGGGAGAACCAGCTATCACCGGGTTTGATTGGCCTTTCACCCCTATCCACAGCTCATCCCCCAGATTTTCAACTCTGGTGGGTTCGGACCTTCACCCCGTTTTACCGAGGCTTCATCCTGGCCATGGATAGATCACCCGGCTTCGGGTCTGCCGCAAGTTACTATATCCCACCAAAGGTGGGAAATCGCTCTATTCAAACTCGCTTTCGCTACGACTCCTCCTATTCTATCAGGATTAGTCTTGCAACATACGAGCAACTCGCTGGCTCATTATGCAAAAGGCACGCCGTCATCCGGCAGTTGCCGGACTCCGACAGATTGTAAGCAAATGGTTTCAGGTTCTATTTCACTCTCC
>DAOUYY010000001.1:0-17500 GCA_030665885.1 Fidelibacterota bacterium | reverse complement strand
TTGTATTATAAATAAATAAAAAATGGGGTAAAACCCTACACTCGATCTGACGCTCGCACTGTCTCAATTGTCAAAAAACATTAGAAATTGAAGCAAAATTTTCTCTCTGCTTCAATCTTCTTTTCACTTCTCAATTAGCATATAAATGTAAAATAGTTTCAAATATCATACAAGTCTTTTTTACCGTCTATTTCAATTTTGTAATTATATATTGAAATTCTATATTCTTATACCTGAGTACTAATTCAAAAGTGAAAAATTTCAATTAAGAAACAACCTTTAATGCTCTTCTTACTGCTTTTAAAAGAGGTTCAACAGAGATAGATTCGTCAACCGCCTGTTTAATCCAATAATCCGGTGTAATTGATCCAAGTTTACACATCCTTTCCATCTCTGTAGCTAGGTTCTTATCTTTAATATATTCTTCGATCTGAAATTGAATTATATACCCAACAGGATAATCTGGCAGGTAAAGTCCAGCACCAATCATGTGAGAATAAATTGCTAAAATTATCGCATTTTTATGCCCCAAGACAGGAAAGAAATATTCATTCCAAACCTTTTTTGCAATTTCAATTACGGCGTTCTTTAACTCTGACGGTGTGGCTTCGGGATGATCATACATCCAGTGCCAAACCCCCATATCTAAAAGCGAAACACCCGCAATTTCACAAACTGACCAAAGTTGATTTAGTGCTTTCAAGTACTCCTTACCTTCATCTTTTTTACTAATTCCCAGTACATCTAAATCCCTCCCCTGAAACACAAACGCAAATGCTTCCGTAAATGCTGTGTTTGGTATTCCCTGCAATAAAGTATGATCAACTCTATACAGCGAAAAAGTCTGTTCAACATTATGACCCAACTCATGCATTGCAATATTAAAACCTTTATAATTCATTCCGCCTTCAGGAACGCGTGTTCGCAGATGTGCTTTGTCCGATCTTCTTCCCGCTCTCATTGCATGTCCGGCACCTCTGGCAGGATCAACCTCTATTTTGGAGCGTAAAAAATCAGCTGTTTCTCTATCAAAACCGAGCAGCATTAAAGTCTCGGGTATTTTTGCCTCGAATACTTTAACATCAGGATATCTTTCAGAAACAATTTTATTAAGCTCGTCTTCATTATATACCGATTCACTCTTGAAACCTCTATACCAAATATCAAAAGGTTCTAATTTGCGATTCAAGCGTTTTTCAATCAATTTACCGGTTTTTTTAAATTCTTTTGAAGTCAGAAGATCAACAGAAAGCTTCTCCACTACACTTTCAGGAATCTCTCTATCCTTATTAAAACGGCGGTCAATAAAAGTTGGATAAAGAGGATAATATGCATCGGCAGATTTTTCAGCATGAAAAACCTTAAGTAAATTTGCATATCTTGTATCTGGCTCTTTGGAATTGTTAACATTTTCGCCATAAACTTCATTTGTAGGAACCTTCCAATCCACTTCGGGATTGTTAATGACAACCTCAGGAATTTCCTGTGAAATAATTTTTTTCATTACTTCATAAATCATCTGTTGGCGCTGAAACCCATCCTCTTTATTATACTGCGCTTTTAATTCATCACGTAATCCCCAGTGAGAAATAAGCTTCAAACCTTCAGGAAAAAGATGTTTTCCATCCTCTGTTAAAAGATTATGCATATAAATATTATAATTGCTGATGTAGTTATTAGTAGAAATGTACGCTTCGTGAATTTTTTGCTTAACATTGGAAGGAACACATGCTGTAAATTTATGTGTCAAACGCGTCTCTGCCCATTTTCTTCTGGACCATTTATCACCATGTTTTATACAATCATCTAAAGTATGCATCTCGAAATTCAATAGAACAAAAAATGCGACTTTGCTTTTGCATAGGTCTTCATCAACATGAGACGCTAAATTGAAATTTGCTACCAGATAGTCAATAGCTAAAATCGGACCTGTATCCACATGTAAATTCCATTGTAGGTCCCTTTTCAATTCCACTAACAAACCATTAATATTTTCAAAAGCATTCTCCAGCCGTCTAAAAGATTTATCCATCATTTCTTTATCAACAATAAAATTCTTAAAGCAAAATTTTTCGAAATCCTCTACAGTACCGTCTTCTTTCTGCCAGAGTTTCTGCATCTGGTGTACACCTGTTTTAATTCTCTTAGAGTTATCTTTCCCGAACTTACTTTCCATTTTACCAGTTACGGATTTAATAAAAGCATTGTTAAACATAGTTTCCTATTGAATTTTATCACCGCATTGTTGAATGATTGAAACCGGAAGAATTGTGAACATTATTAAAATAACTGCGGATACTCTAAAAAACGAGATTCTCTTCATAAATTTCCACATAATCAACCTCCTACATTATTAAAAATTAATCATCCAATTTTGCCAAAATTTAAGTTACACAGACTAATATTCCAAATTCGTAGAAATCACATTACCATCTGCTATGATTTTATAATACATTGCAATCTAAATTTCCCTTAAACGATGTAAAATAGATTTTTATTTTTGAACTTTTTATTAAATTATAGACAAAATGAATGTAATTTTATGGACAGTTTTTGGATTTTTACTTGGAGGAATTCCTTTTTCTTACTTATTAGGGTATTTATTTCTACGTACTGATATTCGGAAATATGGTGACGGTAATCCCGGTGCAGCAAATGTCTGGAGAGCAGGAAGCTGGAGAGTAGGATTACCTGCAAGTATACTTGACTACCTAAAAGGACTAATTCCCGTAGGGCTCGCTTATTTAAAATACGATATTGTCAATTGGGAACTTATCCCTATTGCACTTGCACCTATTCTCGGTCACGCCTTTTCTCCGTTCTTACGCTTTAAAGGAGGAAAAGCCGTTGCAGTAACTCTCGGTATATGGTCTGTTCTTTTACCCGTTGAAGGCATAATAGGTCTCGGTTTATCAATGTTCATTTTCTTCATATTTCAGAATGTAGATTCCTGGACAGTAATCCTGGGGATACTGCTCTTCTTCGTATATCTACTGTTCAGACAAGTAAGTATTGTTATTCTCCTTATTTGGTTTGGGAATACACTTATACTGATCTATAAACATCGGCAAGATTTAAAACAACCTGTAACTTTAAAAAGTTGGATAACAAAACTTTTAAGGACAAATTGATGATCAGTTCTTCAATGCTTCAGATTACTATGATACTTATTCTTCTTGTACTATTAATCATTTCTCTGACTAATTTGCGAAACTTCAGAAAATTAGGTAATTACCCTTCTCCTGATCACTATCCGTTTGTTTCTATTTTAGTTCCGGCACGAAATGAAGAAGGTAAAATTAGCTCATGTATAAACTCTCTGCTGGCTCAAAATTATCCTGACTTCGAAATAATAGTACTGCTTGATCACTCAAAAGATAGAACTGAAAATATTTTACAGGAAATTGCTGCGAAGAATAAGAGACTGCGAATCCTAACAGGTAAACCTTTACCTTCAGTGTGGTTGGGTAAACATTGGGCATGCCACCAACTGGCACAGGCAGCTAAAGGCGAATTGTTACTTTTCACAGATGCTGATACAGTACACAAACCTGATTCTCTTCGTGAATCCGTAGCTGCTATGATTGCTGAGAATGCCGATCTACTTACCGCTCTCCCGAAAGAAAAAGTATCTTCACTATCTGAAAAGATAATTTTACCATTAATGCCATTTGGTGTCTCTTCAATTTTACCAATCAAAATTGCACATAGTGTGAAAAGCCCGCTACTTTCAATTACAATCGGTCAATTTATGCTATTCAAGCGAAAAGCATACGAAAAGATAGGTGGCTACTCCGCGGTACGGGACAATATAGCAGATGATATGGCAATGGGAAGACGAATTAAAGCTAATGGATTACGTTTGTTTTTAGTAGATGGGAGTGAATACATTTCTTGCCACATGTATGATACTTATAGTCAAATATCTGAAGGATTCAGTAAAAATTTATTTTCCGTATTCGGATGTAAAATAATACCATATATTTTAATATGGGTATTTATCGCATTGATATTCTTAAACCCGCTTTCCAATCTAATTTTAAAAATTGCAGGTATATACGTCTCCGGTGAATCAATTAAACTTTCAATTGCAGCAATATTTCTCACAATTCTTCTATTCGGAAATGCTTACAAACGATTTAATTACCCTTTAATCTATATTCTTTTCTATCCAATATGTGTATCATTATGGTTTATTATGGCAATGAATTCGATGATCCTTACTATATTGGGAAAAACTACCTGGAAAGGACGCAGACTGATAAAACCGGTAGTACGGTGGTTTTAAACCGCATCAAAGTTACTGAAATAGGGAAAGAATATGATTTTTCAACCGGTATTCGAGGAAAATTTTATCATAAAAACTTGGCACTAAATTTAACAGTCTATTTATAACCTGAGAATCTTCGATTTGTTGAAAAAATTGCTAAAGATAAAAAGTCTGATCTTAATACCATCGTAAATAAATTGATTAAAGAGAATATAAAGATTGCTCAGGTTTTAAAGTAGAATATCTATTCAATATCGTGAAAATTAACCATGATGTGGTGAATAATCCACCATCTGGTGGCAAATATACACCATTTTATTTTCATTAAATTTCACTATTACTTGACACTTACTTCATCGCTCAGTTCATTCCAATCATCTGGTTTTTTAGGAAAATGATTGGATAAAATTTTGCCCATCTCGTCAACAGTTTTAACAATACCTTCCAAGTAGTTACCCTTTTTAAAATAATCTGATAAACCAAGCGCTATATTATCCCAGGTCTTTTGCTCGACCTCGGAATTAATTCCCGTATCAGCAAGAATCTGAAATCGTTTCTCTTTAAGCAAAATAAAGAGCGATATTCCAGTTTTGTCTCGAGTTTTATCCATTCCCAAATTATAAAATTCATTAAGTGCAATATCCTGAAGTTCAAGACCCTTCATTTTCCCCGGTCTTTTACTGAAAATACTTACTCTTATCTCCCCGGATGTATTTTCTTCTGCTTTGCCACAGGCTTTTGTAATTGCATCCAAATCCCTTTTTGAAAAATATTTATCAATCAACGCCATTATACACTCACAATTATTGGTTAAAATTTACAATACAAATCTAACGGGATGGGGTGTTGGAGTATTGGAGTAGTGGAGTACTGGAGTAGTGGAGTACTGGAGTAATGTAATTTGAAATTCTTGTCCTGCGTCTTGTCCAGCGAAACGTATGTGAAGATGGAAATGCAATGAAGCATGGATGATATTTGCTCCATAGGAATCCCTTTCCCGAGGAGACCTCTCTGAGGCGGGAAAATCTGCAATCATCAATCTAAAATCTCCAATCTCCAATCTCCAATCTCCAATCATCAATCTCCAATCTACAATCTACAATCTTACTTACCATCCTCCAGAAGCGCCGCCTCCGCCAAAGCCGCCTCCGCCACCGGAGAAACCACCAAATCCTCCACCAAAGCCGCCACCGCGTCCACCGCCGCGGAACATACTTGCACCAAGTAGAGCCCAGAATAACCCTCTGCGACCTCTTCTTCCACTTATTAAGAACAGAAGAAAGAAAAGAATAAATATAATAAGCGACCCGAATGATGATCCTGTTTCTCTTCTAGAACGTTGATATTTTCGAGGGTCGGCTTTGTACTCATTTTTCGTTGCTAACATAATAGATGTGATTCCAGCATCGATACCTGAGTAATAATTCCCGCTTCTAAAACCGGGAGCAATCTCATTCCTGATAATACTTGAAGAAATCAGATCGGTTAGTGCACCTTCTAATCCATAACTAACCTCAATCCGGATACGACGATCATTAATAGAAATAAGTAATAAGACACCGTTCTCTTTTTTTTGATCTCCAAGTTTCCATTTATCAGTTACTTTTATTGAGTAATCCTCGAGCGATTCTCCTTTAAGAGATGGAATAATTAATACTGCAATTTGATTTGAGGTTTTCGTCTCAAAAAGATATAATTTCTCCTCCAGTCGCATCTGCTCTGTGGGAGAAAGAACTCCCGCTAAATCGGTAACTCGCCTTTTAAGTTGAGGAACCTCTAATGCAAATGCTTGAAATACAAGACAAGTAAATAAAGATACAATCAACAATATTTTCAAGAATCGTGAATTCATAAAAAACACCTTACTTAAAAATTTTTTACCAAAAGACAAATAGACGCTTATCTCTGATTTATTAAAATTAGTTTCATATCCATGTTTATCTGTGTAATCTGTGGTATCAGTGCTCTATTCTTAGAAACTGACTTTCGGAGCAACTTCTGCACCCTCTTGCGCCTTAAAATACAGCTTCTTCTCAAATCCAAACATCCCTGCAACCATGTTGGTAGGAAACCTGCGAATACGCGTGTTGAAACTCTGTACTGCCTCATTAAACCGTTTTCTCTCAACAGCTATTCGGTTTTCTGTGCCTTCCAATTGCGACTGTAAAGCAAGAAAATTTTCGTTCGCTTTAAGATCCGGGTATCGTTCTGAAATTGCCATCAACCGGCTTAAAGCTGAACTAATTTCTCCCTGAACTTGCTGAAACCGTGAAAATGCTTCAGGATTATTCAATACTTCCGGAGTAACTGTCAATTGACCAACTTTCGCTCTCGCCTCTGTTACCGCAGAGAACGTTTCCCTTTCATGACTCGCATATCCCTTAACGGTTTCAACGAGATTCGGGATCAGGTCGGCTCTTCGCTGATACTGATTACTCACCTGCGCCCACGATTGATTCACACCTTCTTCGAGAGTAACAAGTGAATTATATATTCCCACGAAGCGGCCGATAATCAATAATAAAACCACAACAATAACAATAAGAACTATCAATCCTTTTTTCATACTTAACTCCCTAAATGTTTTTAAATAACTATAATACAGAGATAATTTAATGTTTTCTTTGAAATTTACCGCATATATCCAGTACTAAGTTCATTCTTTCTAATGTATTATAAAAATGCGGAGAAATTCTAATCATTTCTTCACGAATAGATACTCCAATACTATTTTCCTGAAAAAAGTTAAAAAGCCTCTCAGATTTTCTCTTATCTTTCGGATAAAATGTAACAATACCTGAGCGTTTTTCTAAATTTTTATTAGTAAAAATTCTAAAACCTCTCTCCTCAAGTCCTTCAATTAATCTTGAAGTTAAAGATATTAGATGTTGATAAATTATATCCTGACCAATTTCTAAAAGCATTGCTAATGATACAGTAGCTCCAATAATTCCTGCACTATTCAAACATCCACATTCAAAACGCCTTGCATCAGGAGAAAGTTTCTGATTATAGTTGAGAAAATCTTCCGGGTTTTCGACACTCATCCATCCAAGATGTGACTGTTGAATTTTATCTTGTAATTCTTTAGTAATGTACAAAAACCCAATACCCTGGGGAAACATTAGCCATTTATGCCCTCCACAAGCAAGAGCATCTATACCGCAGTCAATTACATCGAGCGGAATTGCTCCTAACCCCTGAATAGCATCAACGACAAATATAATCCCATGATCCTGGCAAATTTTCCCAATTGTTTTAAGATCGGTTTTATAACCGCTGAGGAATTCTACAAAGCTCACTGAAAGTAATTTTGTTACTGGTGTTATTGCAGAAAGAAGCGTTTCTGGTTCCAAACCTCCTGAAGGTGTCGGAACCAACTTAATTTTCACTCCTTTCCTTCTCAGATTGAGAAAAGGGTAAACATTAGCGGGAAACTCTCCCTCAGGAATTAAAATCTCATCACCTTCTTTCCAATCCAGACCGGAAGCTACGATATTTAATCCATGGCTTGTATTATGAACAAGTGCAATACGTGAAGAGTCGGTTCTAATTAGTTTAGCGAGAAGTGTTCTGAGCTCTTCTATTTTATCCAGCACGAAATCCCAATTCTCAACAATTATTGTACTTCGCTGGTGGAAATGCCCCTCAATTGCTTCAATAACACGTGTAGAAAGTGGAGAAGTGGCAGCGTGATTGAGATAGATCATTTTCTTCGTAATGGGAAACAGGCTTCGATAATCTTCAAGTTTTTTCACATTAGTACCTCAATAGAAGAATGGAAAAAATAACTTGCTTTTGGAAATATATTCACCGTATGGCTCTCCGAATTTTTCCAGGTTCCATTTATCCTCAAATTTTGCAGCGAGAAACGAGCAAATTGCTCCGACTATAAAAAGTGCAATCGACAAAGTAGAAATCCGCATCATAAAAAATCCCAAAATTGCAAGAAACGCTGCAAAGTACAGCGGATGCCGAATAATTGAAAATAGTCCTGTTTTAATAAGCACGGTTGTTTGTTCCCAGCCTTTTTCCGGCTTTCCTAAAAGTTTCATCGTTATAACTGTAACTATAAAAACAACAGCCCCGAGAGAACTCACAATACTCCCGATGATTTTAAGGGTTTTTATTTCCGGAAGTATCCAATATTTAAATTCAAATACTCCAAAAACTAATTCAAACCATAATGTCAGTAAGCAAAACATGGCAATAGATATCGCCATTTCATGTTTCTCTTGTTTCTTCACAGATTTAATGAACCACCAAAAGATCAACAATATTAATACAGTATAAATTATTCTAACCATCTTTTTACCTCAAATAGTCAACATTTCCATAAAACTTTCCATTGTATTCAATTTTTCAAAATTAAAAATAGCATATCGAATTTCTTTTTGACGCTCTGAATTTAGTACTTTGCTCGATAATGCATTGAATTTCTCAGCGATATCTTCATCTGTCATTGGTTCACGCGGGTCTCCTTTCGGATATTCAAGATACTGGCTGAACTCTTCACCCTTATTTGTTCTGATAATAACTTTTGAAGGCTGTTTTGCAGGAAACATCTTCTCGAACTCAACGCTTGCATCGCCTCTGATTTTATTAATCACAGCCCGTATCTTAGGGTCTTTCAATTTTTCCTCTGAAAATGAATTTGTGGTAATCTGCCGATCAACAATAGCCGCAGCTAAACAATACGGCAAACTATGATCCGCCGTCTCGCGTGAATCAGGTTTGTATTTATGTGGATCAAACAGAATATCGCAAGCCCTAGCAATCGTTGTAACTACTACTTCCTTAATCTCCTCCGGCTTGATATCGTTTTCCTTAACCAGTTTAAGTGTTGCTGTAAGATGTGTATGAGTCAATGCTTCCGTCGGAAATGCTTTCATTGAGCATTCCAGAATCTTGAATGAATCTCCAAGTCCTTTCAGCAACTTCTGTTCATCCCAATCAGGACCAAAAACATCCATTAACCCCTCTTTTCCCTCAAAAATCGCCTCTGTACCAGTATATCCATCTTTAGCCATCAGCGCTGCAAAAACTCCGGTCTGAACGGACATTGGATCAACAGTATTTTTCATCATTGTCAATTTCCCTGCAGTCGGGCAGCCGATTGTATGATTGTGGCAACCGTTAATTCCGATAGCATTCACCATCTGGTCTTCATTCAGATCAAGTAACTTTCCAGCAACGATAGGGGATACAAATTGCGTAATGGTTGCATGATGCCATTTTCTCTCCCGAACACCAGGAACAGCAAACTCACACATTCTCTGCTCAAATTCATAAGCTAGAACAATTGCAACAATAACATCTTCTGTTGACTTACCTTGCCGTTCAGCAACTGATAAAGCAGCAGGAATAAGGTCACTGGGATGTGAAGGGTCCTCTTTCCAATAAATATCATTAAAATCCAGCGCACGGATCATCAATGAATTAATAAGTGTTGTATTCACAGCTGGAAATTTATCACCGAAACCGATGACTGTTGCCTCAGGTTTACCGCCCATTTCTCTGTAAATCTTATATATGGCATTCACATCTTTGGTATTCATCGCCCCAAATGCACACCCGATAGAATCGAAAAGGTAACGCTTTACCTGATAAACAACTTCTTCAGGTAAATCCTCATACTTCAAATTGAGTGCAAATCGTGTAATTTTTCGTGAAATAGTGTCCATTTTGTTTATCTCCGTATAAATTTTATTTACAAATTATTATATTTAGCGTATTTCGCAGGTAAAAATTTTACAGCTTATCAGCAATCGCCTGTACAACTTTAATCGATATCATAAATACCAATTCTGCTTACTTCCCACAAATAGCCATCGTCTCATCTTTTACTATTTTCATCAACAATTCTTCGGAATATTTTTAAAAAGCTCCCGTTTAAGGATACATCGAACTTTTTCAACCAACTTTCGATGTACCTAATATCGCAATTAGGATTCTTTAGCAAAACCACATTTACATCTTCAATATCTCTTGGTCTACCAGCTATTATTTTATGTATGATTAAATCTTCACAAGTAGCAAATTTCACTTTAATATTATCAAACTCAATATCAACAGATCTCTTTAGAGCCTGTTTTTCATACATTGAGAAAGAGAAAATAAAGTCGACTCTAATACCAGTTTTATCGTCAATAACAGGCAAAACCATTGTTTCCCTAGTGAAATCCTCAGGATTATCAACTAAAATCCTAAAGTTTAAATCCTGAGCAGCTCTTTTTACCTTCTCAATTCCATCAATGCCCATACCAAGAGTTATATCAATATCCTTTGTCAACCTTGGCTCTCCGTACAGAAGTACCGCCTGTCCACCAATAACCATGTAGGGTATTTTAAGATCATCCAATACCACCGCAATTTTTTTAAGTAATTCTCTAAACATGATTTACCACTTTTGCAATTCTTATATCATTATCTATTCCATCAAGAGGATTCTTTAAGGGGAATATTCCAAGTTCAACAGCTTCATTATACATTTCGTCCATAATTTGAAAATTCCTGGTAATATCTATCTTCTCTGTTTTTATGAGACTCTTTTCAAATTTTTCGATTAATTCGCTATTTTTTACCATACTTATTTCAACACTTATTTTTCGTATTTTCGAAATTATTAAATTACAGTTTATCTGCAATCGCCTGAGCAACCTCCAATGAAGTATTATTTCCACCCATATCATAAGTCCGTACCTTTCCTTCCTTGATTACATCAGCCACTCCATTATCTACTGTCTCTGCTTTGCTTATCTCTCCCAGCCACTGTAACATTAATTTCGTTGCAAGAATCATTGCTATTGGATTGACTTTATACATACCAGCATATTTTGGAGCAGAACCATGCGTCGGCTCAAAAACAGCATAATCGTCGCCGATATTTCCACTGTATGCAAAACCCAACCCACCAACAAGCTGAGCAGACAGATCAGAAAGAATATCACCAAACATATTTTCAGCCACCAGAATTTCATACTTCTCAGGATTTTTCACTAACCACATACACTGAGCATCAATGTTCGTTTCCCAGAGTTCAATCTCAGGATAATCTCTCGCAACTTCTCGTGCCGTGCGGATCATTAATCCACCCGTTTCACGAAGTACATTCGGTTTGTCAACAACAGTAACTGCTTTTTTATTATTCTTACGGGCATACTCAAAGGCGTTTCTAACGATTCTCTCACAACCCTGCTTAGTCATTATACGGGTTGACATTGCAATATTATCTAAACCGAATTTTTCAAACTTCTTCATTTTAGGATGGTTCGCATCCAAGGCATCAAATACTTCCTTTGGCAATGGGAAAAATTCTACACCACCATACATACCCTCGGTATTTTCACGAAAAATTGTAATATCAATTCCTTCCTTGTAATTCAATGGGTTCCCTTCATAGGCTTTACAAGGGCGCAGATTTGTATGAAGATCAAATTTCTGGCGTAAGTTCACAATAGGACTAAAATAAACACAGCCTTTTCCCTGAAGTTCCGGAATTAGTTCATTCGCTGCTTCTTCTTTTGGCTTTGATGTTATCGCTCCAAACAGCGTACAATCAGTTGACTTCATTATTTTAATCGTCCGATCAGGCAGCGGGTTACCCTCAGTTCTCCAGAATTCCCAGCCTATGTCTCCATGAATGTACTCAGCATCAAACTGCAATTTGTCCAGGATGATTCGGGCTGCTTCCATAACATCATTACCGACACCATCACCGGGTAACCATGCAATACGGTATTTTGCCATACTTCTCTCCTCTCTCAATTAGAATATTTGTAGCAGTGCACATTTTATATCAATGTAAATCGTGATTTGTAAAAAAAATACTACTCTTCATATTTCAAGCTTTAATTCTATAATAATCCCAACTTTCTCTTTGTATACGGAATAAGTCCACCAGCCTTAAAAATTCCAACAATCTCCTCTGGCAAAGGTGGAAAATCAAAACTTACTGCCTTACTTGTGATTTTTCCCTCATCCGTATCTATCTCAATAATTTCACCGTTCTGAATTGCATCAACAGCTTCAGCAGAAGTTAATGCAGGTAAACCAAAATTTATACAGTTCCGGAAAAATATACGTGCAAAAGATTTTGCAATGACCGCACCGACACCGGCATAAACCAGACAAGAAGCAGCTTGCTCACGGGAACTTCCACAGCCGAAATTTTTACCACCAATAATAATATCGCCTTTCTGAACATTATCTGCAAATTCCGGATCAAGATCCTCGAGTGCAATTTTCGCCATTTCCTCTGGATCAGTCACAGTATAAGTGTATTTACCAGGGAAAATAACATCGGTATTAATATCATCACCATATTTCCAAACACGACCCTTTATTAACATAATTGCTCCTGTGTGATTTTAGATTTTAGATTTTAGATTTTAGATTTTAGATTTAACTGTTTTTACTGATTTTGTGATAATACTAAATAATTCATTAACTTCATTAATTAAAGGCAATAAGTTGTTTTCAGGCAACTTTTTAGTTTTTTCAATGAGAATTAGCCAATATCTTGATTCACGAATTTCTTTTAAAACGACCTGCATTTTATGACTAAAATCCGCTTTGCTTTCAGCTCCCCTGGCTTCCTCATAGTTTGCACCGGCTGAAGTTGAGGAACGCATTAGTTGTCCGTAAATATGTTTCCCTGTATAATCCGAACAAAGTGTGCCGCATACTCTAATAATTTCAGCGGCAAAATCTAAAAATCTATTCTCTAATTCTTCCGGATTCATTTCCACCTCTCTCTAAAAATCTCCAATAATCAATCTGTCCCGTCCCGTAGGGATCCCTTCGGGAAAGGGACTCCTGCGGAGCTATCGCTAATCACATATCATAAATCTACAACTTTAAATATCTAAAATCTTCAATCTTCCCTGTAATCGCCGACACTGCTGCAGTTCTCGGACTAACAAGATATACTTCAGACTCTTTGTTACCCAAACGACCTCTAAAATTCCTGTTGGACGTTGCTATAACAACCTCGCCATCTGCAGGAACTCCCTCATGATTACCCATACAGGGACCGCAACCCGGATTCATAATAACTGCACCTGCTTCAACTAAATCAGCGATCCAGCCACGTTTCAATACTTCAAGGAAAATCTCCTGAGAGGCGGGAAAAACCAACATTCTTACATTTGGGTGAACTTTTTTACCTCTTAAAACATTGGTAACTATTTCAAAATCCTCTACACGAGCATTGGTACATGAGCCAAAAAATATCTGTTGAATCGGAGTTCCTTTTACTTCAGAAACCGGTACAACATTATCCACAGTATGTGGTTTAGCAATCATCGGTTCGAGGTTAGTTACGTCATATTCATATATAGCTTCATAATTTGCATCAGGATCGGACTGAACAACTTCAAAAGGCTTTCTAACTCTTGCTTTCAAATATTCAAGAGTCTCTTTGTTCGGTATCATATACCCTGCTTTAGCCCCGACTTCGACTGCCATATTCGACAAAACAAACCGGCTTGCTACACTCATTCGGTCAATAGTTGGTCCACAAAACTCGATTGCTTTGTATAATGCACCATCGGCACGAATATCTCCAGCTATTTTCAGCATAAGATCCTTGGAAGAAATACCTTCCGGAAATTCTCCTTTGACCCATACCTTGATTGTTTCCGGCACTCGAAGCCAGATTCTTCCCATTGCCATGATTACCGCCATCTCGCTTCGTCCTATACCGGCAGAAAAAGCACCAAAGGCACCATAAGAGGTAGTATGGGAATCTGATCCAAGGATTAATGCTCCAGGCCATACATGTCCCTTTTCATGCATTACCTGATGGCAAATCCCAATATTGATGTCGTAAAAATTTTTTATCCCCTGCTTTTCTACAAATTCACGAATATCTTTATGATTCTGGGCAAATTTTGCATTTGCGGCAGGTGTGCAGTGGTCAAGTATAATTACATGCTTATCCGGATCATATACTCTATCAACACCAATCTTATAGAAGGTTTTAGAAATCGCAGCTGTATTGTCGTGTGACATAGCGACGTCTGGTTCAACCTCTACAATTTCGCCTGGAACAACTTCTTTTCCTGCTTTTTTCCCTAATATTTTTTCGGAGAATGTTTTTCCCATTATTTCCTCAATTAAACCACTAGTTCAAAGTCTATAAAATCAGCATGATGAAAGATAATAGATTCAGGGAAGCGCTTTTCTCCTTCGCCTTCTTTTGAATGGGTAGCTATTATATGCATAACTTCTGGTGGCAGATCATGTTTAAACGCCAACCCAACACCGCTGAATGGATGCCGCAATTTCTTGCCATAATCTGATTTTACAGCTTTGCCATCTATTATTTCATATTCTAATAATTTGCCGACATCTGCAAGCAATGCGCCAGCAATTAAATAATCTCGGTTAATAGGTGTTTTCTTATTTGAATGAACTTCATCAAGCACTTCATCACAGGCAATACACATTTTACAAACAGCACGGATATGATTGATGAATGTTATTTGAACATTTTCTGCCAGCAATGTAAAGGGAATTGCTGACAAAATCTCCGCTGTCCAACCGCGAAATTCCATCGCCTCTTCCCAAACATTAATAACTTTTTTTCGAAGCTCCTCATCTTTGATTTCTTTGATTTCAGGTAGAATGTTGGTTATCATTTATCCTCCGTTTTATTAATAATATGTGAATAACACTAATGACACAGATTTCAAGTAATTTCATATTTCATATTAATTTACTTCTATTCCCATGCTATCACTATTCTATTATCCTTAAATTTAATAATTCAATTATCTTCTATATTAATTGACTTTGTGAATTTATACAGAATAAAACGATTTTTCAATTGAATCCTATATTATAGCCACAGAGACACAGAGAAGCAAAGTTTTATATTTTCTGGCTCACTAATTACAATAATAAACGCAAATTTTTTATTTTTCCAATACAGAATTACTAAAACACTAATATTAATATAGGTATATCACAAACTCATTATAATAGAGATTCCTCCGATAATAATGTCTTTAATGAATAACACTTTAAATCTTTCTCTGTTATTTCAATAGTCCTTTAGATTGTTCATAACAGAAACATACTTTTTTAACAAAGTAATACCCTTTAAGGCAAATAAACCCGTCCTGAAATTTTTATGTAACCCGAAAACTTTTGGTAAAACCTCAACAATATTTTCAGAAATATATTCTTCTCCTTCTAATAATAGTTTAAAATCCATATCTTTCCTTCGTGACTTTGTGTCTTAGTGGCTGAATATCTACAAAATAACAGAGCTTTTTCATATTACGACTTCACAACAGTTGATTTTTAAAATAAAAAGACAGAATTTCACTTGTATATAAAAACGGAGGAAACCTTGAAACACAAAGGAATTGCAGGAAACAGAGGAAAAGAAGCCCGTTCGGATTGTTTTATTGAAATCGAACTTACCGAAAGTGGGGGAATCAGTATAGACCTTCAAAGTAAAGTCGAAAAACTTTTCGGAGATTCTATTACCGAACTTTGCAAAAACGAGCTAATTTTTTTCGGAATAAAGAACGCATCCGTTAAAATTGAAGACAATGGTGCTCTTCCTTTCGTCTTAGCAGCAAGAATAGAAGCCGCTGTAAAACAATGTATTGAAACTAACAAAGAGTACCTATTAGAAATGATCCCTGAAAACCAATACCATACTGCGAAAGACCGTTATCGCCGATCACGTCTATATCTTCCGGGTAACACTCCAAAACTGATGATAAATGCCGGTCTTCACAAACCCGATGGAATTATTCTGGATCTAGAAGACTCTGTTGCTCCTGCAAAAAAGGACGAAGCAAAATTGCTTGTTAGAAATGCTTTAAGACAGGTCAACTTTTATGGCGTAGAACGAATGGTAAGAATTAATCAGACCCCGAAAGGCTTGGAGGACCTGGATTATGTTATTCCACATAATGTTAATTTAATTCTGGTCCCAAAATGTGAAACTGCAGAACAGATAAATCAGGTTGAAAAAAGAATCACGGAAATTTCTAAGGAAAAAAATATAAGCTGTCCAATTTATTTAATGCCAATCATTGAAAGCGCTTTAGGTGTGATTAACGCTTATAAAATCGCTTCTGCATCTCAAAATGTGGTCTCTCTTGCGATTGGATTGGAAGACTATACCGCAGACCTCGGAACACAACGAACGAAAGTGGGACGCGAAACTTTCTTTGCAAGATGTCAAATAGTCAATGCAGCATACGCTGCCGGAATTCAACCTATAGATTCTGTTTTTTCAGATGTGTCAGATATGGAAGCTCTAAAAAATGTTGTAATGGAATCAAAGTCTCTCGGATTTGATGGAATGGGCTGCATCCATCCTCGTCAAATTAAGGTTATACATGAATACTTCGCTCCAAATGATGGAGAAATTGAAAAAGCAAAAAAAATAGTAATTGCCTTTTATGATGCAGCTGAAAAAGGTCTGGGTGTTATCTCTCTCGGCTCAAAAATGATTGATCCGCCGGTACTAAAAAGAGCACAACGGACAATTGAAATGGCAATAGAAGTGGGAAAACTATCCAAAAATTGGAGAGATGAATATGTCGATTAAATTAGTTAAAAATGCTGTTGGGCGAATGATTCCGACAGAAATAAATGGAAAGCCTGCAATTCCATTTAAAGGCGTTGGTAAATATCACCCTACAGGAAGAAAATATGCTCCTCTAATCGCCACCTGTGCTGATTATCCTGATGATGGAAATAAGTTAGTTCCTGATCTTAAAACCGCTCTCATCAAAGCAGGGTTGAAAGATGGGATGACGATTTCCACTCATCACCACTTTAGAAACGGCGATTTGGTGGCAAATGAAATTTTTAACATCGCATTTAAATTGGGAATAAAGGACCTTATATGGTTTCCATCTGCCTCCTTTCCCTGCCATGAACCTATCATCGAACACATGAAAAACGGAACTATTCATCATATTGAAGGAAGTATGAATGGAGCGCTGGGAAAATTTGCTTCTCAGGGAAAGATGAAAGGCGTCGGTGTTCTTCGTTCTCATGGCGGTAGATATCAAGCAGTCCAGGACGGCGAGGTTCAAATTGATATTGCAGTAATAGCTGCACCAACCGCTGACCCATTTGGTAATGCAACCGGATTAACCGGACCTTCTGCCTGTGGACTTTTAGGCTTCGCTCTTGCGGATTCTCAATATGCAGACAAAGTTATTATCATAACGGACAACTTAGTGCCATTTCCGT
>DAOUYY010000091.1 GCA_030665885.1 Fidelibacterota bacterium | reverse complement strand
ATAAGTGGTTGAGAGTCCTTTGTACCCCAAACGGCATGAATCCATATTTTTGTTAATGAATGTGGCATATTTTCTCCTTTCTATGAATATTAAACCGTTGAAACGGTTAGGGTTTGGTGTTTCGTCCTGATACCCATGATTGAAATCATGGGTTGAACTTTTCATTATTATCAAAAATCGAATATCAACCCACGATTTCAATCGTGGGAAATAAAAACCACCTAACATAAGAAGAACCATTTCAATGGTTTTCTTCAAAAGGTATTCAAACGCTTCTAAACCGTTGAAACGGTTAGAGTTCGTTGTTTCGTTCTGGTACCCATGATTGAAATCATGGGTTGGACTTTTCACTATTATTAAAAATCTTTTCCCATCCCACGAATTTATTCGCGATGGGATATTTCAGCATATTTCATAGACTTAAAAGCCTTTACCTGTGCTACCCATCGTAGAACTACCATTACTATTGTCAGAAACAACATTAAAATACTCTGACCAAAATAAATTGATAAAAAAGGAAACGTAGATATAGCAATTGTTCCACAGAAATATACTTTTTTTATCAGAAAAGAAAGTACTGCCCAGATCATCAGTATAATAAGTAGTTCTTTATGCAGAAAAAAAAAGAGACCTCCAATAGCAACCGATTGCCCCTTTCCACCTCTAAAATTCAGAAAAACAGGGAAAATATGTCCCAGAAGCGCAGAAACTCCTGCAATAACTGCAATCCATTCAGAACCTGTTAACTTAAACCATAAGGAAACGACCAAAAGTCCCTTCAAAATATCAAGAAGTGCAGCCGTAACTCCCAAAGGTTTCCCAAAATTTTTGATTACATTTGTACCACCTGTGATCTTCTCTCCGATAGTACGTATATCTTTCTTGTGAAACAGCTTCACTAAAATATATCCAAAAGAAATAGACCCTACCAAATATCCCGAAATGATAGCTAAGATAATTTCGAGCATTTTAAAACCCCTCTTTTACATTCAGAACTTCAAATCGTTTTCTCAACATTTTCTAATAATCCCTTTATAAATTTAAGAAATACGGGTGATTGATCCCGCTTAATACTGTCAATCTTGCTAAGACCTCCCCTATTAGGATTATTTCGATGAAACATTTGCAAGATTTTTCCTAAACTCATAGTGAATTGCATCAACCGGGCAAACATTCAAACACCTTGCACAGCTGAAACAATCAGCAGGCATTCTCTTTTTTTCTACAAATCCTTTAGCTGCATCAAGAGGACAGACATCAATACAGACTCCACATTTAGTGCACTTACTATGATCTATCTTCACATGGAATATGCTGAGTCGTTCAGCAAGCCACGAAATCAGACCGAAAGGACATATAAACTGGCAAAACGGACGATAGATAAACAGTCCAGCTATAAACACACCTACCAATGTTACTATTATAGAAAGCCTATCAAAATCAAAATTGAAAAGATTAAATGGGTTAACATAGTGATAGATCACATAACCCTTCTTCCCACCTATAATACCAAATAGAAGTACTATCATTGTTATAAAAAGTAATGACCTGATTGTATTAGATATAATAAATGGAACTTTAAAGTGTGAGATTTTTCTTGTCAAACAGTTGTCGTACAGTAATTCCTGGAGGGCACCAAAAGGACATGCCCAGCCGCAGATCAGTTTGTTGCCGACAATTGCAAGTATAATAAAAAACACAAAAGCGAGTACTTTGTTGACAGGATCCGGATATAGTCCATCCATTGATTTGAATACTTTGACAAAACTCTCCATTGGATTTGGAGATTTACCAAGTGCAAAACCGGCAAACAAAACAGTAAGTAAAAGGGTTATAATATAAAAAACACGGGGATACCACAAATACCTGTCCTTCTTTGCTGATGCACCATCAGGACGTCCAATTCTTGTCAGAAAAACAAGACCAAACAAAGTCAGACTAACAAAAATATAGTATTTCACTTTTTTGGGGGAGTGTGATTGAATATGGTGCACTGCGTTGTCAAGTTGCTCCCTCGTTATTCCCAATTCTCTAAAAGACTGGGATTTCTTTATGTCAAGGGGTAAAGAGAGTTCTCTTGCTATTGATTTTCCTGTTATACCCAGTTTAATTGCAGTAGATTTCAAGGACATATCCAATTTTACTTCTATTGCCTCAGCCTCATGACTTTGCTCAAATACAAAACCAAAAAAAACAATGCCCAAACACACTGCAACTGTTACGACCATCCATATTTTCTGATTTTTAGATAAAAGGGAAAACCAGACTTTCATAACGTGCCAACCTTAGATTTATCAATTTAAAACCCGACAGAGTTTATTACTTTACAACTAAATCTATACTCATAATTATTTTGTGCCTTTTGTGGCTAAATACATTCAGAAATCAGATTGAATAAGGTCCGGGAATAAGACGCCAACCCCAGATGTATTCTAAAATAGACCAGGCAGTTAAAAGTCCAAGATATGACCAGAACATTTTTGAATTGATTTCTTCACTTACTTTAACCTTATAAATAGAAAGTCCTAATAGCAGGACAAATATCCCACACATAATATAAGTAGAAAAATGAGTTCGCGATAGCACTTCAAACTGAAAAATCATTATGTAATGTAATGTCCAGATTAAAAGAAAACTTGCTAATGAAAATTGAATGGGAATTAATAGATATTTTCTTAAATAAAGAAAAAGAAATATCATAAAAAGTAAAATCGGCAGAAAATTCCAATGCGCAATTTCTACCGTTGCATCTTTGATATAAAAATCCGCATTCTCCATAAATTCACCAAAGAATCCCCAAAAAGATATACCGCTGAAAATTGCTAAGAGGTTGCAAAGAAATATATTTTCTTCTATTCTTTGTGATTTGTAAAACAAGTAAATTCCAAGAAGAAGCAAAATACACCCTGCAAAAACATAAGGAACTCTTCCAGCACGATTTGTAAAAACCAGCAACATATAAGTAAAACCAAAAAAAACAAGAGTAAATAAAATAGTCTTTAACCCAATTTTCTTCATTTTAATATTATTCTTTCATTTATAGCATACATATGACAATTGAATACGGATGACACGCCTGCCGGACGCGGGCAAGGCAGACAGGGAGTAAACATCTCCGAAGTAATTCTAGTAGGGTAATTCTTTTGATTCGACACCGTATAATCATAAACACAACGAAATATACCAAGAAAAGAGATACATTTGAAAGATATACGATTATAATTCTGTTTATTAAGTCAATCCTTTACATGTTTGCTATCTAACAGAATTAACTAAATGCTACATCAAGTACCATCATCACCGAAAAACCTATCATCGCACTCATTGTGGCTAAATCCGTATTGCCACCACGCTGAGACTCCGGTACTACCTCCTCTACAACCACAAATATCATTGCGCCTGCGGCAAATCCCAAAGCGTATGGCAATACAGGATTTGCAATTACAACAGCTGCTGCTCATATTACACCTGCTATGGGTTCAACAATTCCAGACAACTGTCCATACCAGAAACTTTTCAATCGAGACATTCCCTCTCGTCTAAGAGGCATGGAAACCGCAAGCCCTTCAGGGAAATTTTGAATTCCAATACCGATAGCCAGTGCAATAGCTGCCGGTAAAGTCGCAGAAGAAAAACCAACGGAAACAGCTCCAAATGCAACTCCAACCGCAAGCCCTTCAAGTATGTTGTGTAAAGTTATAGCAAGAATAAGCAGTGTACTCCTCTGCCACGATGTTTTAATACCCTCCGCTTCCTCTATTGGAAAACCAAGATGGAGATGTGGTAGTATTTTATCAATTCCCCGTAAGAAAATACCACCTACAATAAAACCTACCAATGCCGGAAACCAGGATGGTATTGATTTACCCGCTGACATCTCAATAGCTGGAGCAAGAAGTGACCAATAACTTGCAGCAATCATAACTCCGGCGGCAAAACCGAGCATTCCATCCAATAGCCTTCTGCTTATATCTTTAGCGGTAAATACAACAGCAGCCCCAAGAGAGGTCAATCCCCATGTAAAACATGCGGCAAGGAGGGCCTGTACTACAGGATGAATACTCTGTAAAAAATCTAACATATCTTCATGCCCCTTTCACCAGAAATTTTTATATATCTCTCAATAAAATACTAAACATTTACACAAAAGAAAATCCAATTATGGGTATTATGTTTTAGAGTAATTGTTTCCATACATTCTATAAACATACTTGAAAAGCTGATATTAAACTCATTTCTTCATCACCTTTTTTTTAAACTACTCCGGACGGGATGAAACCCGCCCAAGGATACAAATAAGCTTCAATCCTTTACCCATCTGTAAGAAGCTATATTCAGAATAATCCCAAAAATCATCACGAATGTCAAAAGTATTATCTGGCATGGGTCAACCGGACTTGTTCCTGCATGCTCTGTCAAATGAAAAATGTTCATAACAGTAAACACTAATGTAATAATGAAATTGGTAACCTTATTCCATTTCGCTTCAATTAACAGAATCACTACTATTACAATCATCGGTATCAAATAGAAAAAGAGCGACATCCACATCATTCCTGCAGGAACAACACCTGTTGCCCCGAGCATAGCCACATCTGCACCAAAGAATATGGGCATTACAGCTAAAAGTGAATGGAATACCATCCCAAAAAGGAATACTACCTATAATTCTATTATTTTTAGTCTGTTAGTCATTTTTTGCCTCCTTCTCTAATTATTTTTTAACTCTTTTGTACTTGGGAATTAAAACGATGTCTCGAATCCGGCATAGATTGTTCTTGGCTGTCTCGGACCGTAGACATAAGCCGGGTCTCTATTCGGACCTTTATCCAAATCACTTTGAAAAGAATCAGTCACGTTCTTAATACCAAAGGAAAATTTGCACTTGAGCCCTTTTGGCATTTGAATACTATATGAAAGGCCTAAATCAAGTTCCGCAAAATCATCACTCTTTTCCAAAACAAGATTAGGATCATCCTGACCAGTGACAATTATTTCATGCGGCACATCAGCTTTTCCGGTATAATTCCCCATGGCGAAGAAACTAATATTAGACGTTAAATCCAGAAGCAGTCTTAGATTTCCATATAAATCTGGAGTTCTCAGGAAATTCTTTGTTCCCCAATCTTCAAGAACCTCATTATATTCACTATTTTTATAAGTCATACCACCACGTATCTCAATTCTTGAAATTGGGCGAATACCAGCATCAAATTCGACACCGGTTACATTGGCTCCCTTTCCATTAACACGGCTCCAAACTTCAGTATTTCCGATTTTCTGGACAAACTTATTGGTAAAAACGTCGGTTATATCAATTTTAAAACCATTAATAGCAAACATAACTGGTAGGTTACTGATATATCCAATATAATCAATGCCGCCACTGAAAGAATTGCTTCTTTCCTCTTTTAGGCCCTTATCATTTCTAGTAACTCTCTGATCTCCCTCAATACCACAGAGGTGAAGGTCTTCATCATATGTCTGAGGTGCTTCAAAACCTGTTGTATAAGCAGCTCTCAGAGTAAAACCTTTGTCAAAGTTATATTTTATATTAATACGAGGACTAAAAATCCAATTGTTTATTTCAGAATGCTTGTCAATTCGTGTCCCAATAACAAGTTCCAATTGTTTCTCAGTCCCCAAATGAAGGTTATCTTGGAAAAATACTCCAATATTTTTATAAGTTTCATCCAGGTGATAAGCTGGATTTGCGGTTGCTTTATCTTTCAATTTGTCTTGAAAGTACTGAACTCCCGCAGTGAAAAGCTGGCAACCAAATCTATAGTTCATCTGTAATCCACTGATATGAAGCGGATTTTCTGTCTTACCATAGAATGATAAAGACTCAAGTGTGTCCGATGCAGTATACCCACCAAGACCACCGTAATATGATTTCCTATCCTGCAGAGCAAATGAATAGAAGATACGATAATCAAAAAGAGGCCCTAAACGATGCTGCCAGCGTATAGTTCCACCATAGCGCCAATGCTCTAACCATTCCGCAATCTCTGCTTCATGGACAGGTAAATCAAATTTATTACCCCCTCGTCTCTCCTCATGAATCCGATGAAAGTGAACTATCAACTCTCCCAAATCAATCGGCTTATAATACGAATTGAAGCCCAATGATTCATTTTTTAACTCACCCAACTCACTATAGCCGTCATTGTTATAATCATATGGATTTCTTTCCCGTAAAGAACCAAAAACATAAGCTCCTAAAGTTCCATCCTTATTAACCACTTCAGCAGTTGCCCCAATGTGTTGATCCGATTTACCACCAATCGAGTTGCCAAAATACTTCAATTTGACCTGATTAATCATTGGTTGTCGTGTAATAATATTAATAACACCTGCAATTGCGCCTCCTCCATACAGCGAGGAGCCGCCTCCCTTTACAATTTCTATCCGGTCGAGCATTTCCTCTGGAAAATGTTCCAGACCATACACTCCGGCAAGACTACTAACAACAGGATCACCATCAACTAATATTTGTGAATATTTCCCTTCCATTCCAAGAATACGGACCTGTGAAAAATTACAGTTTTGGCAATTGTTCTCAACACGAATTCCTGTATTAAAAGAAAGAGCTTCAGCCAGATTAAATGCATGTTTCCGTTCAATTGCCAATCGCGTTATTACCTCGGTTCTTACAGGCATATCTTTATATATATGTGGAGTGCTGGTACCTGTAACAACCACTGCCCCAATTTCTAAAATTGTTGGTTTTAAATCAAAGTCAACAGTCAAAACCTCGTTAGCATTTATTACCATACCCTTTTGTTCAACTTCATAACCGATCATTGTGGCTACTAAATGGAAGTTGCCAATAGGTGCTTGTTGTATGCAGTACTTCCCATCAATATTCGTTGATGCACCAACTGTCGTATGTTCTATCAAAACATTTACACCAATAAGTGGCTTTTTAGTTGAAGAATCTATCACTTTTCCCATAATAGTGCCTGTGGAAATTGGAGGTTCAGCCATTAAATAGCTGGTTAAAACAATAGTTATTAATAAAATATATAATATTTTTTTCATTTCTTGCATTTCCTTTCAAGTTTCACATATTCACTTCTAACAATTACTTTTCATAGTTGTCGTCTTTCCTCTCAAATATCACAATAAGTGTAAGTGGCAAATTTTTAGTTTTGATAATAATATAAACTACAAGTATTATGATATTATCAATTCTATTCTCTGCAAATTCACGAATTAACCCACAGAACTGCCAGAGAAATATTTATTAGGTTAAAAAACTTAAAATGATACGTTAAAGGGTGGAGCGCGAAGAGAATAATTTGTGTAGATGAATTGTTTGCGATATATCTTTTTATTGTAAAATAGTCGAGAATTATACAATACTTTAAAGATTAGAATAAAAAATAGAATATAGAAAAGTAAGCACTTCGAGTTTGTTGTTAAATAATAAAATAGATATTCAAGATTATTATGTGTATGATTATTCTGATGACCTTTTTTAGCATTATTATGTTGGACGTAATGGCTGTGGACAACAACCCTTCCGTCTGGTAGAACATGTGCATGTAAAAATAGATTGTTAAAAGTGAAGTGTGCAATCAGTACAGATATTAGTAAAAAAATCGAGATTTTATAAAAATGCTTTAAATTTAAATTTTGTTTCATCTTTAATTCGCTATTATAAACAACTATTTTTCTATTAAGTTCTATTACATCTAAAAAAATTGATGCACATATAAGAAATCTTATAGCACCAGATTAAGTATCCCTCCAACAGTTAATGCAGAGATAATCATAATCCCTGCCGATTTTAACATATCTTTAACGCCAAGTTCTTTGAACAAAACTGCAAATGTTGCGACACAAGGAAAGTACATAGCTAAAACAACACAGGCTATCACCAGTTGTTTCAATGTTAAACCAAGAGGAGATAGCATCCCGACAGCCACATCTTTGCGCAAAAAGCCGATAATTAGTGCGCCAACAGCTTCTTTTGGAAGTCCAAGAATTCCTGTAACTATCGGAGCAGTAAATTTGCCAATGAACTCAATAATCCGAAGCGAATAGAGAATATTTACGATGAGAACTCCGAGAAGAACATAAGGAATTGCTTCCTGCAAGAACCATTTGGTTCTCATCCATAATTTTTTTAACAACGCCGTAAAATATGGGATGCGATAAGGCGGAATCTCTACGAATATTTCCGGACTTTCTCCTTTTAGAATAGAGTTTAATAAAAGACCAAGAACAATCCAGACTATGAATAAAGTGCCAAAAACCAGTCCCAGTCCCTTTGCCCCATGTTTACCAATTAACCCAACAATCATTGCAATCTGTGCCATACAGGGAATCGCTATTGCCATGAGTGTCGCACCAATAAACCTTTCTCTTCTTGTTTCCAACACCCTCGTGGCTAAAGCTCCCGGAACATTGCATCCTAATCCAAGCATCATTGGAATTATGGCAAGACCATGCAGACCCAACCGATGCATAATATTATCAATCAATACACCAAGTCGGGGGAGATAGCCGGAATCTTCCACAAAACTTAAAACGAAGTAAAAGGCGAGAACGTAAGGGAGAACCATGGCAATAGGTACAAAAAGTCCTGTTGTTAAAAGACCAAGAGATTCAACAAAGTCAATCTCCCCATTAACTAACTTTCCTATCAATATGTCGTGAACAAATCCCTGAGACCCCAGGATAGTAGAAAGTCTCATCATCAGTGGAGCCCATAATTTTTTAAAAAGAGGGTCAAAAATATAGCCGATAAGCCCTTCACCAATGAATCTTATAATCGTAAACATGAGATATATAACCATTATAGCGATTGGAATTCCCGTTAAAGGTCGGAGTGAGGCATCACCCAACCTTTCCAGTAGAGTATGATGGCGATGAGTCAACTTCTGTACCTTACTGATAATCTTTCCTATCTCTTTCCAGCGATCTTCCTTCTTGTATTTATAGGTTCCGGTTTTCGCCTCATTAAGTCTTGTCACAAGTTCCTTTATCCCCTCACCGGATATGGCACATGTTGGTACAACGGGAACTCCAAGAATTTCTTCAAGCCTCTCTCTATCAATAGATATACCAATATGCTTTGCCTCATCCCAGAGATTGAGAGCAATTATCACCGGGATATTTTGCTTAATCAGCTGGAGTGTAAGATTCAAATTCCTTTCAAGATTAGTAGCATCGATAACATTAATAACAATATTATTACGACCTTTCTCGGATATAGCATCATGAAGCATTTCCACAGCCACTTCCTCGGCTTTTGAGGTAGGATCCATTGAATAATTCCCTGGTATATCTATTACCTCTGCCTTTTCATCACCGAGCTTTATGTAGCCTTTTGTAAACTCTACCGTAGTACCGGCATAGTTAGAGGCAATAACATGAACGCCGGTAAGACGGGAAAAAATCACGCTTTTACCCACATTTGGATTGCCCATAAGAAGTAACTTCCGAGTTGTCACGGGA
>DAOUYY010000246.1 GCA_030665885.1 Fidelibacterota bacterium | reverse complement strand
ACGGGATGTCTTCGATGCGCGAAGCCAAACGGGTTTCGATTCGATTGAAATTGAGAGTTGGAATTAGGTAATTTGGAGTTAATAGGAGAGTTTAAGTATAAATTACTAAAGTTTCGTACATGCTAAATATATGATATTATGATAAGTATAATTAGAACATGGAAAATTGATATTAACTCCGAAGGAGTGAAATGATTATAGCAATGGGAATAAATAAACATTTTAACCCTGCAGGTGTGATATGTTATTTGTGTATTTGCATATTAATCAATTACATGTCACTCCTATCGGAGTTGGGGTTTGAGGCCTCGATAATCTATAAACATGCCACCCCGACAAGTCGGGGCTATTACCTGCTAATACGATTACGCATACATTTATGATATGCGCTAAGCAGGTTGTCTACGAAATTGAATGAGAAGATTATGCGAAACTTGAGCAAATGAGATTCTATTAGTAAAGATTGGTTTTTTATAGTAATAGATATTTGTGTATTTATAGTGCTAAAATTTAAAATGAGGAGAAGTAAATGAAATTGTTTATTGATACGGCAAATTTGGATCAGATAAGAGAAGCGCAATCTTGGGGTTTACTTGATGGAGTTACGACGAATCCAACCTTATTATCCAGAGAAAAGGGTAATTTCAGAGATATTTTACATTCCATTTGTGAAATCGTAGATGGTCCGGTTAGTGGTGAAGTTGTAAGTCTTGATTCAGAAGGAATGGTAAAAGAAGCTAAGGATTTAGCAACAATTCATGAAAATATTGTAGTTAAAATCCCAATGACATTAGAAGGGTTGAAGGCAATTAAAATATTGTCAAAGAAAGAAATTCGGACCAATACAACGTTAGTATTTTCGCCACTTCAGGCACTTTTGGCAGCCAAAGCAGGGACAACTTTTGTGAGTCCATTTGTGGGACGGCTTGATGATATTCATAACATAGGAATGGATGTTGTAGGACAAATAATTACTATTTATGAAAATTATGGCTTTAACACTGAAGTAATTGTTGCAAGCATCCGGAATCCGCTTCATATTGTTGAGGCGGCAATGATGGGTGCAGATATTTGCACTATACCTTTTGCAGTTATGGAGAAAATGGCAAAGCATCCTTTGACAGACAGAGGAATTGAACGATTTCTTGAAGATTGGAAAAAGGTTGAAAAATGAGGAAGTTTTATTTTATCTATTCAGTAATATTTCTTCTATTCATTTTTTCTACTGTTAAAGCTCAGTCCGGAAAATATCAGGCTGAGATCAATACTTCCCGACGAAATGCCATTACCCAGGCAATAAAAGAAGTCAGTCCTGCAGTTGCCGGTATAAATGTAACTGCAATTAAGGAGTATGTTTCTCGACCATTTTTCAATGATCCATTATGGAATATGCTTTTTCCAGAGCAGATATACAAGCGAAGGGTAAAGAGTTTAGGTTCAGGAGTTGTAATTAGCGCAGACGGCTATGTTGTAACAAATGCTCATGTTGTGGATGGAGCCGAGGAAATTATAGTTACATTGATTGGTGGAAAAGAATATAAAGCCAAATTAATTGGAAGTGATCAGGTATCGGATATAGCACTTTTGAAACTTAAAGGAAAGAATTTTTCATACGTAAGAATGGGCTCATCTGATGATGTAATAATTGGGGAATGGGTGGTTGCTCTTGGTAATCCTTTTGGTCTCTTTAATGTTAATTATAAGCCTACAGCGACAATTGGAATTATTTCTGGATACCATCTTGATTTTGGTCGCCAGAACAGCGGTCGGATATACCAGAATATGATTCAGACTGATGCATCAATAAATACAGGTAATAGTGGTGGTCCGTTAGTAAATTCCAGCGGCGAAGTGATTGGGATAAATACATTTATTTTCACTGGAAGTAATTACAGCGAGGGATCGATTGGGATAGGTTTCGCAATTCCTATTAACAGGGTAAAATCGATTGTATCGGAATTAAAGAAACATGGTAAGGTAGATAGAACTTTTAAAACGGGCTTATCTGTACAAAATATTGATAGCTTTCTTGCTCGTTATCTGGGTTTATCCTCGACCTCTGGAGTAATAGTAACGGAAGTAAAACGAGGGAGTTCAGCTCGTCAGGCGGGAATTAAAGTTGGAGATGTTATTACAAAGGTCAATGATAAAGAAATTCATAGTGATGATGATATATTTGCTGAGATTGAAGGGAATTTTTTGAAAGCAGGAGATACAATTAAAATACTTTTGCTTAGAGGAAGAAAAAAGCTTGAATTTAGTTTAGAATTGGAATAAGAGATGATCTCTCGCTATACACTCCCGGAAATGGGTAAAATATGGTCTGAACAGTACAAGTTTGAGACTTGGTTAAAGGTTGAATTAGAAGTTTGCCGCGTTCAACATCAGAGAGGGCTTATTCCAAAAAATGCTCTTAATGAGATTGAAAATAAAGCCTCATTTACTGTTGAACGTATATCTGAGATTGAGGAAGAGGTAAAACATGACGTCATCGCTTTTTTAACGAATATTTCGGAAAATGTTGGTGAGTCTGCCCGTTATATTCATAAAGGGATGACTTCTTCGGACCTTCTTGATACGGCATTAGCACTTCAACTTTCCGAATCTGGAAGCTTGATATTAGAGAAGTTGAAACGGTTAATAGGGATCCTTGATTATAAAGCCAGAGAATACAAAGACCTTCTTATGATAGGAAGATCGCATGGAGTTCACGCTGAACCTATTACTTTCGGATTAAAATTCCTTATTTGGAAGGAAGAGATGCTCAGACATCTTGAAAGATTCAAACTTGCCCTTTCTGATGTTAAAGCAGGCAAGATATCCGGAGCCGTTGGCACATATCAGCATATTGATCCTGAAGTTGAAGAGTTGGTCTGTAAGAATTTGGGTCTGGGAGCAGAGCCGGTAAGTAATCAAATTGTTCAAAGGGACCGTCATGCTTTCTTTGTTTCAACTATTGCTTTGATTGGTGCAAGTATAGAAAAGATTGCTACGGAGATAAGACATTTACAGAGAACTGAGGTTAGGGAAGTAGAAGAGTATTTCTCCAAAGGGCAGAAAGGTTCCTCTGCTATGCCTCATAAGAGGAATCCAGTGCTTACTGAAAGAATATGTGGTCTTGCCAGATTGTTGCGTGGTTATGCCCAGTCGGCGTTAGAGAATGTCCCATTATGGCATGAGAGAGATATTTCTCATTCATCAGTCGAACGC
>DAOUYY010000254.1 GCA_030665885.1 Fidelibacterota bacterium | reverse complement strand
TGCTCATTCATAGCAATAGTTTGGGCATAACGGATATCCGCCATGATCTGTTTTGCGGCAGCCAGAACCTTTATATTTTCATAATGATCGTACAACTTTGGGATCGCAAAGACAGAAATTATCCCAAGTATAACCAATGTGATTATGATTTCTATTAATGTGAAACCTTTCAAAATTATTTCCTATTCATTACATCGCTAATCATATTACCAAAAAATGATTTGAGTAGCAAGGATTATTAACTTCTGAAGTTCCCCCGAAATTACCACGTTAATTGAATCATTTATTAACGGGTGCAATTTATTGATTGCATTTTGTGGTGAGTTTATCTTCAATTTTATCCTATTTACCTGTCGTGTACACTAACGGTAGACAGGTTTTTTGTCTATGATGTTATCAATTAAAATCCTTAAGAATAGTTTGAATAATGAACAAGCCTGCCTGCCGTCAGGCAGGGGACATCGATTTGCGAATAATGAATTTTGCTTCTTCCATAGGTCACGAAGGACTCCTTCGGAGAATGCCTTTGGCAAAAAATCAATCCACCAGCTGGCGGACATTCCTTGTTCGATATTCAAGGTGATGTAACCTATTAAACGCTCTCCTTAGTATTTACAAGTAGTACCGAACAGTCTTGTTCGGCTTAGCGAACTTGACAGTTCGCTACTACACTATTTAACCTGATTAATTTACAAGTTAAAGCTGAAATGTCACCCATGTTCCAATATCTGGGTCTCTCAATATAAATCCGCCAATTATACCCCCAGTATCCTCAAGACGACCGTACTTGTAGTAATTATCCATTGGATTCATTGGAATTCTGCCTTCTGAGAATAAGGATGCAGGAGTTTTACCACCAGCTAGACTGTGAGTATTTGCCCAATCATGTGTCATCAAACTATCGGCAGGTGCCGGGGGAAATTCCGGGTGACCGGCAATCATACTTTCATAGTAGTGGTTGACAAAAGCCCTTTTTATTGATTCAAGGTCTGCTTTAGAGCGGGCGATTTTAGCATTAGCACTCCATTTTGTATAAATCGGGGTTACTATCACTGATAATAACCCCAATATGGAAAGAGTAACTATAAGCTCTATCAAACTGAAGCCACCAACAGTTTTGATTAGAAAGAAAAATGCTCCATCAGTATGGGGGGAACGCTTTTCTCTTTTTACTTTCATCTCTACAGGGTCTCTTCTCTTACGGAACAACTACCGATGAATCCCTGACGATATCATAAGTGCCTCTATCGGCACCTACAGCATTTACTTGAGTATAGGTCCAATAAATTGTACTATCTTCCCTTACATAAGTAATTATACCAGTATCGGTATCATAATCCCAACCATCCGGAATTTCATCCATCTGATTATCAATAATCTCTGTGTTCGTAGCAGGATAATCCCATTGACCAGTCTTTATCAGGTTTACGGCAGCAGATTGCTCTAAACCTGCTTTGAGCTGACTTATTACTGCATTTTCAGTTTGCAGCCGTACCTCTTGCAAAAGACCTGAGAACTTCGGTATAGCCACAGCCATCAGAATACCCATGATCACAATCACCAGGATCAGCTCAATGAGAGTGAAACCTTTATTATTACTTTTCATTTTCATCTTGTTTTTCCTCATTTTTATATTTCGTTATTTAGTATGAAAACTCCATACTTAGACCCAAACTATCAGCGTTTACAGGCGGAGATTCTTGATCAAAGATCACAATTTGCCATGGAGTCACAGATACCGTCACATTCCCCTGGTCATTAGTATTGTAAGTAACATGACCAGAAATAGAGATAGTGTATTGATACTCTTTATCACCAAAGGGTGATAGGGGTATATTTTGGAAAATATCACCCCAGTTTCTGTGATTGTGTGGTGGGTTGTCTGTAGCCGTAGCATTTGCCTCCATTAGGATCTGTTGTCCCGAAGTTACGTTAGTTGGAGTAGAACCGCCTTCGAACGTCATCTCACCATATTCATCGGATAGCTCGTAGTACACTTGACCGAGCTTTGATCCAATTTCACTAATGTTGCTTATGGTCTTTTGTAACTTTGCTTTTGCCTGCGTCTCAATAAAACTATGCACCGCCAAAGCAGCCAGAGTACCCATGATCGCAGTAGTCACCACCAGCTCGATCAGTGTGAAGCCTAAACGATTTTTCTTGAATTTCATTCTTTCCTCTTGTTGTTAATTAATTGTAAGTTACCAAACATCGCAGTCGGTATAAGGCAACAATCGCACCAAATTTTTCACCGACGAGGAAAGATTTTAAAACCACAGTAAACTGTACCGAATCATTACAGTCAGTGCAACAAAATGGAACAGTTTATTTGGATTCTAATAATCAAAGATGATGAACTCGTGAAAAGTATCATGGAGAAATTTTATTATTTGATAATTCCAATAGTTACAATAATTTACGATAAATTCCCGCAATTTTATAATTATAATTACTTAGCGGTCTTTGCGTCTTTGCGGTTAGACTTTTTGCGAGACCATCAGATATATGACCGGAAAATAAAGTAAAATATAAGGGCTGCTGCCAACAGAACTACAGTGTATATCCAGGCTGGATAACGCTTTTTAAAAAGTTTGTATCGCCAGTCTTCCTTCTTAACTTCCTTACTCATTTTAACTTTCCTGCTTTAGATATCCCGTTAACCTTCTCTATAATGTATAAAAATTATTCCTAAATAAAAAAGTAAAAAATTCAAGCCTTAAAAAGCCTGGAGTTCCCCCAGAATTGATAAATGAATAATCAAGTTTCGCATGTCTTTAAAGCTTTTATTATTGTGAATTTGAATAGCCCCC